>CAYNPP010000033.1:1779-6269 GCA_964399095.1 uncultured bacterium
ATTTTAATTCTTTTATAGATTTTTATAGCGCATCTAAACCATCTACCTCTGCAGTCAAGCTTGGCTCTGTTGATTTATTAAAACATATAATTCCACATCATTGCGGGTCGTTTTTAGAGGTGGATGATGATGATTTTTTAAGAGTCTTTAGGGTATTATACTCATCCGGCATTGAGTCTTTTTGTGTTGTCACTGATTTGGGTGGTGATGGCCCCCCTGGGTTTTTTTCTCAATTAGATCGTTCTAAGAAGTGTTTTTATGATAATATAAATAATAAGGATAAAGTAGTATTAATCAACTCTTCATTATTATCAAAGGATGAGTATTGCTTTTATGTCAACAAGGAAACTCTTAAAATTGACTCTTTGGTAGACTATGATACTCTCGTAGCGTCTCTGGTCTCCTCTTCTTTTGAAAGGGTTTCTTTGGTTGTTGATCCCGGGTCTTTTGCTGTTAGGGGTGGTGTTGTAGATTTATATCCACTTGGAGCTAGGCTTCCAATTAGAATTGATTTCTCTGGTGCTGATGTTTGTTTATATGTTTTTAATACTAACACCCAAACAACAATTAGGGGTATTTCTTCTTATGATTTATTGTTAAGAAAGGGTGGCGCATATTCGGGCTCTATACAGGAGTATTTGCAAGACTATAAACATCTCCGCCTCAACGATGGTGTTTTATTTTTAAATAATCGCAATAAGGAAACTATAACTATCTCAAAAACAGAGGTTTATGATAATAAATGTGTGATTAATGACCCTTTTTTGGTTGGTTGTGCTATAAAAGTAAATAATATTGTATATGCTCCAATTAATAAAGTCAATGTTGATGCTTATAATAAAAAGAATGATTATGGATTAGAATCTTTTGGTTTTGAAAAAGTATCTATTGGCCAACATGTTGTTCACGATTCTTTTGGTGTTGGTGTTTATGGTGGAATGGTTGAAAATAATTCCTCTGTTGACGCGGGTGTATTAATAGAATTTCTTGATGGTCGGGTTGTTGTTAATATATCTAATATTAATATGTTAAGCATTATGCCTGTCTCTTCCCATCCCCCGGCGATATCAAGTATTTCTAAAAAAGGTGTTTGGAGGAGAAAATTGTCATCTATAGAAAGGCAAGCGGCATCATTTGTTGACTCTATTTTAGAGCAGCACCTAAACAGGGTTAAGTCTACTAAAAAACGTGTTCCTGTGGACAAAAAACTGTTGAGAGATTTTATTTCTGGATTTCATTTTGTAGACACCCCAGACCAAGCCTCTTCTTGGAAAGAAATTTCTATGGATTTGGCTGCTCCAACACCTATGGACCGCTTGCTTTGTGGTGATGTTGGTTTTGGAAAAACAGAAATAGCTGTTCGTGCATCTTTTTATTCAGTTTTGTCTGGTGGTCGCGTGGTTGTTATTGCGCCAACCACCGTTTTATGTCACCAGCTTTTCACTTCTTTTTCAAGTCGATTAAATCCTTATTCAGTGGTGTGTGGCATGATCAGCAGAATACAGTCTAAAATGGGTTGTAAAAAAACAATTAACGACTTTAACTCAAATAGGGTTGATGTTTTGGTTTGTACCCATAAAATATTAAGCCACTTAAGAGATCTAGATTCCGTTGATTTGGTTATTATTGATGAGGAGCATCGTTTCGGTGTTAAACAAAAACAATCTTTTGTTGATACTTTTCCTGGAATTGATATTTTATCTATGTCTGCAACGCCAATTCCGCGGTCTTTACAAAAAGCTTTGTCGGGAATTAAAACAATTTCTACTATATCAACCCCACCTATTGATCGGCTTCCAATAGAAACGGTTGTTGAGTATTATAATCTAAACTCAATTATTGAACATATATCATATGAAATAAATAGGGGTGGGCAGGTTTATTTATTACACAATGATATAAAGTCTATTGCTAGTCTTAAAAATTTAATATCTAGTAAGTCTATAGGCGCATCTTCCGAGTATATTCATGGTCAAATGACACCAAGACTTATAGAAAAAACGATTAATGGTTTTATAGAGAAAAAATTTGATGTTTTACTATCAACAACTATTATTGAAAATGGTATAGATATACAAAATGTTAATACTGTTATTATAAACAATGCCCATCTTTTTGGGCTTTCTCAACTACATCAGATTAGAGGGCGGGTTGGAAGAGGGGCTGTCCAATCTTACGCCTATCTTCTTATCCCTGAAAAATTACATTTAAAACAAGACTCTTTTGAAAGGCTAAAGGCTGTTGAAAAAAACAATTCTTTGGGGTCCGGTTATTTTTTGTCTATGCGGGACCTGGAAATTAGAGGGTCCGGATCTTTGTTTGGATATTCGCAGAGCGGTGGTGCTCCATATGGCTTCGACATGTATAATAAGGTTTTAAAAAAAGTTTTAAAAAATAAAGATGGTGGTGTGGTGGTAATAGAAGATATTAATGTTGATGTTTTTGAGGGGCGCGCGCACCTCCCGAGCACGTATATTGAGGAGGTTGGTTTAAGAATAGACTTATATAAGAAAATTTCTTCAATTGAAAGTGAAAGGGTGTTGGGTGAAGTTTTTAATAATATAAAGGACCGATATGGTGACTATCCTAGGCCTGTCGAAAATCTATATAAAAATGATCTTTTAATAATTATGTGTTATGGACTACTGTTTGTTTCAGTAACAAAAAAGGGGGTGGGTGTTGAAGGTGTTCTGCTTCCGTCACAAAAAACAAAAGACACCCCGCTTCTTGTGGGTTTTGTTGATACTTATTGTGGTTCTTGTAATGTTTCTTATGCCTTTAGGCCTGTTTCTGAAAATCGCCTTTCTATTACTTTTGGTTTTAAAGATGGTTCTGATGAAGATATTTATATGTTTTTATTTGATTTGTTAAATAAATTCAGAGATAAATTTACTAGGAAGGTTTTATGATATTTTTTGTGGTTCTTTTGTCTGTTTGTTTTTCTTTTGTTATAAAAATTGGTGACATTGCTTTTGATGAACAAGATTTTTATATAAAATATTCAAAACAAGAATGGGAAAATTCTTCTGACGCCCAAAAAGAGAAAATCTTAAAGGATTATATTAAGCGAGAGTCTGCCTCAATTAGTGCAAAATTGTTAGGCTTTGAACATGACCCTGGAATTATAAAAAAAACTAGTGCTATAAAAAAACAGTTGTTGGTTAATTTTTTTTATGATGAGTCTGTTGGTTTAAAAACTGTTTCTAAAAACGATCTTCTACTATCAAAGCGAAATTTAGGGATAGAGGTCTCTGTTCATCATTTGCTTATTGGTTTTAAGGGTTCTCCGCTTAAGGAATTTAATAATAGAGACTCTGTTGAGGCGAGGGTTTTAATTCATAGTCTTTCTGATAGTTTAAATAATAATTTAGACTTGTTTTCTTCTTTTGTAGAAAAATATTCAGACGACCCGGGTAAGTTAAGTAACGCTGGTTCCTTGGGGTGGTTGTCTTGGGGAAGAACCCCCATGGCTTTTCAGGGCCCTGTTTGGGGTTTAGAAAAAAATATTCTTTCAAAACCCATATTAAGTCCCCTGGGGTATCATTTGGCATGGATTGACAGTAGCCGTTATTCTGGCTTTGCAGAATATGACTCCTCTTCTTATAATTATTTTGCCCTACAAAGTCTTTTTGGAATATATCGGGAGAAGCTTAAAGAAAACTCCCTTGGGTTCGACGATGCGTTTTTTAAAGACCCTACATTTTCTTTTTATAAAGAAGACTTGCTTGGTTTGTTGGCTCTTATTGAAAAAGAGCGGTCAGCGCTAAGAGAGGGGGAGCGTTTTAATTTATTAGATTTTTTTCAAACCATTGAAGAACGGTTTGTCGTTTGCTCTATTGGTGAATACTATTATGGCTTAAACTGGTTACTCTTAGACCTTGAGCTTGGCTCTAGACAGCCAACTATAAATAGTGTGGCTGATCTTATTGCTTTTTTTAAACCATTAATTCTTCAAAAAAATGCTTTCCGAGGCGCCCTGGGTATGGGTTTAGATAAAAAAGAAAATTTTTTAAAAAGATTTGAAATTGAAAAAAATAGAATTTTATATGATAAATACTTAAAATTTCTTGTTAATTCTATTGAAACCCCAAGCCAAGACGAGATTAAAAACTATTATACAGCAAACCTTGAAAATAAATATTCTTCAAAAGAAAAGGTTGTTATTAGGCAAATAAGGGTTGAGGATAGCTCTTTAGCCGACAGCCTTTACTTTCTTTTATTAGAGACCCCTGATCTTTTTGTTGCTCTTGCAGAAAACCACTCTTTGGTTAATCCTTCTGGCGGGGGCCTTGTTGATGCTTTTGAGGCTGGAAAATATAATTATGTTGGGCAGCGGGCTTTTGAGCTTAATGTTGGTGAGTTCTCTGAAAAAATTAAAAATCCAGATAAAACCTTTTCAATTATTCTTTTGGAAGAAAAAATCCCCCCCACTCCAATTCCTTTAAAAAAGGTTCAAAAAAGAATTGAGTCTTTATTGATTAAAAGGGGGC
>CAYNPP010000033.1:6279-12635 GCA_964399095.1 uncultured bacterium
AAATGATCAAATTGAGAAACTTTCAAGAGACAGGGATGATGAATTAAATATTCTCCGACAAAAACTTCAAGGTGGAGCTGAAGCAGTAGCTCTTCCTTCCGCAGAAAATGAAATACAGGTAGTTAAGGTTTCAGAAGTTGATAAAGACTTAGAGGAATTAAAACGTTCTCTTGAAAAGAATTGAGTCTTTATAGATTAAAAAGTGGCAGGATGGTGTTAAGGAGTCAACTTATAATGATTTTTACAACAATAAGGAGCTTTCTGTTGGCGAGAAATATTCAATATATATTAATTAGTTTTTTATTCTCTTTTGTTTCATCACAAAACACCCTAAACGGCGTCGCCGCAGTTGTTGGTGAAAACATCATAACACATATGGATGTTTATCAACAAATGTCTATTCTTGAAGAACAGGGAAAAATATCTCCAGATAAATATTTGGAAACCGAGCTGCTTGTTTTAGAATCAATGATTGATCGTTTGGTTTTATTAGATTTTGCCGAAAGAGACTCTATGATTTATATTGATGACAACGAGGTAAATAGCCAAATAGAGCTACAGATTGATAATTTTATAGGTCGCCTGGGATCCATTCAAGCTGTTGAGGAATATTTCGGTGAAGACATTAATATGATTAAAAAGAATTACTGGAAAGAGGTTTACGAAAGCATGTTAATAGAAAGGTATAAATATTCTCTTGTTTCTGGTGTTGATGTTGGAAAAAAAGAGGTTGAGTTTTTTTATTTAGAATATAAAGACTCTCTGCAAAAGGTGCCAATTAATATTAATGTTGATATTGTTAATATTGCCTTCCTGCCATCCTCAGAAACTATTAACAGGGTTTTGGATAGGTTGGTGGCTTTAAAAGACAGTGTTGCTTTAGGATATATGGATTTTGATGAGGCTATATCAAAAAACTCTTCTGTTCCCAGCGCCAGTGTTGTTGGTTTCACTGAAAGGGGGTCTCTTTATGAAGAATATGAAAAAGCTGCCTATTCTGCTGATGTGGGGGATGTTGTTGGTCCCGTAAAAACCTCTGCTGGTGCACATTTAATTAAGGTGCTTGATAGAAAAGGTGAAAAAATAAAAACCCAACACCTTTTGATTGTAATACCCGCCTCAGAAAATGATAAAAAAAAGACTGTGGAACAAATAAATTTTCTATATGAAGGTTTATTAGAAGACCCTTTGTTTGTGGAAGATTATTTAAACAACAATGAAGGCTTATTTGGTTTTTCTGGAATACACCAAAACATCTTTATCTCTTCTTTTACAGAAGAGTTACAAAAACATATTTTAGGTCTTAATGAAGGTGGGGTTTTGGCGCCAACCGTTCTTGGGGATGGGTCTATTATTATAGCAAAACTTCACGAGTTTTTTGAGGAAAGTGAGCCGACGCTAGATAATTCATATGAATACCTGTCTGCGCTCGCCAAGGATGAAAAGAAAAATAATTTGTTGATTAAGTGGTTAATAGATGCTAGGTCGCAGACATATATAGATAAAAAGTAAAATATTTCTTCTTTTTTATTTTTTCAACAAAGTTTTCAACATAACCCTATACTTTAAATGTTTATTTTTTTTCTTTATTTTTAAGTGGCTATGCTTTTTCAAAAAAACACTTATCAAGTTTTAAACAAGATATAATAATAATAATTAATATAAGTAATATATATTATATTATTACAGGTGGATAAAGAATGTTCTTTAAAGGAATTAAATATTATGACTCTACAAATCAATAAAGAAAAATTATTACACGGTCTCCAAAAAACAGCAAAGGTTATCCCTGGAAGATCAACCCTTCCCATCTTGGCATGTGCATACTTTGAGTTTCACGAAAACACAATGGTTATAAAGGCAACAAACCTAGAAACATCTATAAGCATAAGCATAGACTATAATGGTAGTAAGCCAGAAAAACCCCTTGCCCTTCCAATAAGTCGACTACTAGAGATAGTAAACAACATAGAGGATCCGAACATTGAAATAGAGGTAGAGGAAAAAAAACTTACTATAAAAACAATAAATGGAAAGTTTTCAATATCTGGGTTTGACCCAAAAGAGTTTCCGGTAGAACCAATAACAAAAGAAGCTATAAGCGTGTCTATTAAAATGGAAACACTTCAAAAAATAATAGGGTTTACCAAAAACAGCACAAGTAAAGATGAATTAAAACCCGCACTCCAGGGAGTATTAATAAAAATAGATAAAAATAGAATAATGGGAGTCTCAACAGATGGACATCGCCTTTCTAGAATAGCAATAGAACACACAAACAACCAAGAGAAAGATTTTGAGATAATTGTACCAATAAAGTTTTTAACAATTTTAGGAGAAACAATAGAAAAGGGAGAGCAAGTAGAAATAGACATATCCAGCAACTATATGTCTCTTTCATATAAAAATATTTCCCTAGTTTCAAAAATAATTAAAGACACATACCCAGACTATGAAAAAGTGATTCCACTAGATAACGACAAATCAATATCAATAAATAAAAAAGAATTAAAAGAAGCTATAAAAAGAGTATCTATTTTCTCAAACAGATCCACAAAACAAATAACAATGGAGGCGCACAAAACAGAGCTAATTATAAAATCAGAAGACGCAGATAGCGCAGCAAAAGGAAAAGAAACAATAAAATGCAACTACTCTGGAGACGAAGGCTTTAAAATTGGCTTCAACGCATCTTTTTTATTAGAATCAATAGCGTGCTTACAAAAAAAAGATATGCACATCTTTCTAAAAAACCCACTAGGAGCAACAATAATAACAGAAAAAGAAGAAACACAAAAAACAGACAAATTAATTTTGCTTATGCCTATAAGATTGAATGATAATTAAAAATATTTCTATAGTTAACACAAGGAAAATAGAAAGCGGAAGAATAGAATTTTCAAAGAACACAAACATAATAATAGGAGCAAACGGAACAGGAAAAACAACAATACTTGAAGCTATTTATTTTTTATTAACCACAAAAAGTTTTAGAAAAAAAGCAAACCAAAACATCATAACAAACAATAAAAAAGAGCTACAAATTCAAGCAGAAACACAAAAGAATAAAGAAAAATTTCAAACCAAACTGACCTACAATAAAAACAAAAAAATTTTTGAAATAAATAAACAGAAAACAAAAAAAACATCAGAAGTTTTAAACAAAAACAGCGTTGTTTCGGCATCACCAGAAGAAGCAAATCCAATAGAGGGGTATAGAAAAGAAAGGCTACAATACTTTGATAAAATTATATTTAAAACAAACCCAAACTATATAGAAAATATAAAAAAATACAACAAGCTTATTGTTTATAGAAAAGAAGCATTTCTAAACAATCAAGACCCAAACATTTGGAACCATCAAATAGCTGATGAGGGAATAAAAATATGGAAAAAGAGAAAAGATTTTTATAATATTTTTTGTAAAGAAATTAACAAAGCACAACAACAAATATTAAACAAACAAACATACACACTAGAGTATACACAAAAAGCAACAGCGAACACCGACGAATACAAAACAAACCTAAAAAAAAACCAAAAAAAAGAACAAACAACCTATGGACCACACACAGACAAAATAAGATATTATAAAAACAACAAAAACCTAAAAGACCAGGCCTCACAGGGAGAAAAAAAACTATTTTTATACCTACTAAAACTAGCAGAGGCAGAATTTTTATATATCAACAAAAACAACAAACCTATTTTATTGTTAGATGATTTTGTGGCAAAACTAGACAACAAAAATATAATGAAAATATTTACCTATTTTCATTGTAAATTTCAAACAGTTATAACAACAACAAAAGAAGACGGATGGTTGCTAAAAAAATCTCAAAAAAACAGCGATCTAGCGCAAATAAATATTATAGATTTAAATGATAAAATTAAACAAGTCGATTAACACCCTTTTTCAAAAAAGTTCTAACACAAACATGTTTTTGTTTGGGTTTTTAGACTACAATTGGAAAAAAATTGTTGGTGAAAAAATCTCTAAAAAAACAGAGCTTGTTAAAATAGAAAAGACAACACTTTTTATTAAATGCAAAAACCCAACCTGGAAAACAGAGCTGCAATATCAAAAAAAAGAACTATTGGAAAAAATAAGTGAAACAACAAATAAAATTACAAATATAATTATAATATGACATCAGAATATAAAGCAAAAAACATAACAGTATTAAAAGGGCTAGAGGCTGTTAGAAAAAGACCCGCAATGTATATCGGAGACATTGGCAAAAAAGGGGTACACCACCTTATTTGGGAGGTCGTCGACAACTCTATTGATGAAGCGATGGCTGGACACTGCTCAGAAATAGTGGTCACAAAACAATCAGATGGAGGGTTAAAAGTAGAAGACAACGGAAGGGGGATACCAACAGACATCCACAAAGAAGAAGGAAAGTCAGGCCTAGAGCTTGTAATGACGGTTTTACACGCGGGTGGTAAATTTGACAAAGACACCTACAAAGTTTCAGGGGGTCTCCACGGGGTAGGAGCCTCCGTAGTAAATGCACTTTCAGAAAAATGCGTTGCCACAATAAAAAGAGATGGAAAAATATTCCAACAAAAATATAAAACAGGAATAGCCCAAGGTGAACTGCAAGAGCTTGGAAGCACCCTAGAAACAGGAACACAAATAGTTTTTTATCCAGACAAAAACATTTTTACTGATACAATTTTTGATTTAAAAACAATAGACGAAAGATTAAGGGAACTATCATATTTAAATAGCGGTGTAAAAATAATTTTAAAAGATGAAGAGGCGGGCACAACAAAAGAACACCTTTCAAAAGGGGGTTTATCCGAGTTTGTAAAACACTTAGACAAACACCACACCCCGCTTTTTGACGAACCAATTCACATAAAAAAAGAAAAAGATAACGTCCCAGTTGATTTATCTATACGCTATAATGACTCATACTCAGAGACACTGTTAACCTTTGTTAATAATATTAATACCATAGAAGGGGGGACCCATTTAGCGGGATTTAAATCAGCGCTTACAAGAACATTAAACAAGTATGCATCAAATAATATAAAAAACAAAAAAGGGGAGAGCCCTTCTTTTGGTGGTGAAGATGTAAGAGAGGGGTTAACAGCCGTGCTTTCAATAAAAGTTCAAGAACCCCAGTTTGAAGGACAAACCAAAACAAAACTAGGAAACGGAGAAGTAAAAGGAATTTGCGATTCAATTATAACAGAATCACTAACAGATTTTTTTGAACAAAACCCCAACATTGCAAAAACTGTAATACAAAAAGCCGAAAATGCAGCGAGAGCAAGAGAGGCGGCAAAAAAAGCACGTGAATTGGTGCGAAGAAAAAATGTATTAGACATTTCAGCGCTCCCAGGAAAGCTCGCAGATTGCTCAGAAAAAGATCCCGCGCTAAGCGAACTATATTTAGTTGAGGGGGACTCTGCGGGGGGATCGGCAAAACAAGGAAGAAATAGAAAATACCAAGCCATTCTTCCTCTAAGAGGAAAGGTTATAAACGCTGAAAAAGCAAGAATAGATAAGGTTTTATCAAACAACGAGATTCAAACAATTATTACGGCGCTGGGAACAGGCTTTGGTGGAGATGGAGATGTGGAGGAAACATCGGCTGGAGACTTTGATATTACAAAACTAAGATACCATAAAATAATTATAATGACAGATGCCGACATTGACGGAAGCCACATTAGAACCCTACTACTCACCTTTTTATATAGAAAAATGCCGGAACTCATTATAGGTGGATATGTTTATATTGCACAACCCCCATTATATAAAATAAGCAAAGGGAAAAAAGCACACTGGGTGTATA
This sequence comes from uncultured bacterium, assembly GCA_964399095.1. GTDB lineage: Bacteria > Fidelibacterota > Marinisomatia > SCGC-AAA003-L08 > D37C17 > TMED161. The sequence continues at coordinate 12,093 of CAYNPP010000033.1, forward strand.
CAGACCAACAAAGGGAACAGTTGTTAGAAGAGCTTAAAAAGGAAGGTCAAAAAATAGAAATTCAAAGATATAAAGGTCTTGGAGAAATGAATGCAGAGCAACTATGGGAAACAACAATGAACAAAGAAAATAGAACCCTCTTACAAGTAACCATAGCGGACGCATATGAAGCAAACGATATTTTTTCAACACTTATGGGAGAAGACGTAGAATCAAGAAGAGACTTTATAGTGACTAACGCAAAACTTGTAACCAACCTAGACGTATAAAATGGAAGAAGAAAAACAAGAAGGATTTATACAAAGTCGTGACATAGTTGAGGAGATGTCGGAATCTTACTTAACCTATTCAATGTCTGTGATATGCAGCAGGGCCCTTCCGGATGTTAGGGATGGACTAAAACCAGTGCACAGACGTGTTTTATATGGAGCTTTAGAGCAAGGTGCGACATGGAACCGAAAACATAAAAAAAGCGCACGTATAGTTGGGGATGTATTGGGAAAATATCACCCACATGGTGACCAATCTATTTATGATTCTTTG
>CAYNPP010000034.1:0-12363 GCA_964399095.1 uncultured bacterium
CTATCAAAATGCGGACTTTGGAAATACCTTTTATGACTATGAAAATATGGAGGATTACTATGCAACTGAAGCATCTCAACTGCTTATTTACCATGCAGGTGTAGCTGTAAATATGGGGTACAGTCCCAATGGCTCTGGTGCAAGCGTAATGGGTGGAAGTAATTCAACATACTCTGCAATGAAAAATTATTTCATTTTTGATCACTCAATTTATCGAATATATGCAGATGATACTCCCGCAAATCAATATAGAGATTATTTACAATCTGACCTTGATGAGAATCAGCCTATTATATATGTTGGATACAACAATGATGGAGGCCACGCATGGAATCTTGATGGATATGAGGGTGATTATTTTCATAGCAATTTTGGTTGGGGAGGCTCAAATAATGGATATTATCTCTTATCGGCAATGAATGGATTTGACTATGGGCAGGCTGCACTAATAAATATTATTCCTGAGGTTTTAGATGATCCACATATTGTTTTAATGGAGACAGCGTATTTTGAACTCGATGGTGATGGGGACCAGGAGATTAATCCTGGAGAGACTGTTGCTTATTATACAACCATTGAAAATTTTGTTCCTTGGGATGATGCAAACTCAGTGACACTAGTCCTAGAATCTATGAGTAGTGATTTAAGTATAAGCAGTGAATCGATATATATTGGAGACCTAGCTTCAGGTCAAGAATATTCAAATTCAGTTCCATTTGAAATTTCAATATCTCCTGAAGCAGCACTTGGGAATCATCAGATGATTCTTCATATATTTGCAAATGATGCAGAGTATTCTGAACAATTCGAGGTAAATTTAAATGTATCTCTATTTCAAGCAGGTTTTCCCTACGATACCTTTGATCAGATAAAAACAAGCCCTCTGGTAATAGATATAGATGGTGATAATGATAATGATATAATATTTTCTGATAATATGGGTTTTGTGCATTTGATTGAATCAAATGGCACGGTTACAAACACTAACTTCCCATTTGAAATTGGAGATGATGTGTGGGGTTCAATCGCAGCAGAAGACATTGATCTTGATGGTGATATAGAGTTTGTAGTAACATCATCATCAAGAAATATATATATATTTGATAAAAATGGAATAGAGGCTGTTTATTATAGTGATCATTATTTACTTGGTTCACCTGCAATAGGGCAAATTGATTCCGACCCATTCTATGAGATTGTCGTTGGTGGATTTGGACCAGGTGCAAATGAAAATAGACTATATGCAATAAACCACGATGCAAGCGATGTAGAAAACTTTCCTGTTATCATAGATGAAACGGTCAAATCTGGTGTAGCATTAGCAGACCTAAATGGAAACGGACTTGACGACATAGTATTTGGTACAGACTCTGATAATCTTCACCTTATTTTTGATAATGGAACGCCCTCAGGTAATTTCCCAGTAACTTTAGGTGATAAAGTACAATCTGAGCCATCTATAGCAAACATTAATGGTGAAAAAATTATTTTTGTAGGTTCAAAAGATGATTCCTTCTATGCCATTAGTGGCAATGGAGAAATTTTATTTTCATTTTTAACAGATGGCAATATATATACATCACCATCTTTTATGGATACACCAAATGGACTAATGATATTTTTTGGCTCTGATGATGGATATGTATACTGCTTGAACTTAGATGGACAAATTGTCGAAAGCTGGAATGTGGGTGGAGGAGCAATTGGTTCTATTGTTTTTGCTGATATAGATTCTAATGGAGTATCAGAAATTATTGTAAGTGCTAGCAGTGAAATCTTTATATTAAATTTGAATAATGATTTCCCATACCCTTCCATAGTGCATGATTTACCCCTTTCAAGTGGACCAACTGTAATGGATATAAATCAAGATGGGAATTTAGAAGTTGTTGTGGGGACAGGAACAGACTTGTCTAGTATTGATTTTAAATATGAATCAAATTCGATTTCACCTTGGTTTACACACCGTGGGAATAACAAAAGAACTGGTTATTTTATTTCAACTACATTGACAAATTTAGGTGATATTAATTATGATTCTGTCTTAGATATACTAGATGTAGTGATTTTAATTAACTTTGTTGTAGGGAATACCATTCCAACAACATTAGAATTCAGCTCATCTGATATCAATGGAGATGCAGAAATTGATGTATTAGATATTGTGTTACTTGTAAATATGATTTTAGAATAGTTAAAGGGAAAAATATAAATGAAAATATTTAAAATTAGTTTTCTTGGCATTTTATTTCTAGGGATTATTATTGCAGATAATAATAAGGGATTTAAGCTAAAAAATAAGAATAACAGTGAGGTAGTCATTTTATTTACTAATGAAGATGTAGATTATATTAATAAAGATGGATATACTCATTTATCAGGACCAGATACAAAAACTATAGATAATGGTTTGCCTGAGCTTCCAAAATATTCATTTAGCTATGGAATTAATCCAAATAAGGATTATGAAGTTAGCTTTGTAGTGAAGGAATCGCACGTTTTAACAAACATGACTCTATACCCATATCAAGAGCATGTAGATAAGAAAGATAATAATCAAGCTCCTTCTACATTCTTTGAGGATATTGATTATTTTGATAGTCATCAGCGTTATCCAAGTTCAAATTTGTATTCAAGTGTATCTACTATGCGTGGATATGAAATATTGATGATAGATTTTATCCCATATTACTATAATTATATATCTAAAGATTTAATGGTATTTGATGAAGTAGAAATAACCCTATCTGAAAAAAATAGTACCACCCAAGTAAATGAAGGTCTAAAGGGATCAAAAGTTTTTGAACGTATGTATCAAAATATGATACTTGATTCCTTTGATGATAGAGAAATAGATTATCAGCAGCCTTCAATACTTTACATATGCGGTGGATCAAGTTTGGAATATACATATCTTGAATATTTAATTGATTGGAAACGAAAGCAAGGTTATAAAGTCTCAGCTGTTGATCTTTCTGATATTGGTGGAAATTCAACAACCTATATCAAAAATTATATAGAAGATGCATATTATAATTGGGATGACCCTCCTGAGTTTGTGTGTTTGATAGGAGATGCCAGCGGCTCTGGTAGTGTGCCTACAGTTCCAGCTTACAATGTTGGCAGTGGTAATGGTTGGTCTGGAGCATATGCAGAGAGTGACCTTCCATATGTGTTACTAGATGGCGATGATTTGCTCGCTGATGCAACTATTGGGAGAATATCAGTTAGATCAGAGAACGAATTCTCAATTGTCGCAAGCAAGATAATTGGATATGAAAAATTATATGCAGGAGATGACTGGATTGAAAGTGTTGCACTCGTAGGTGATCCTTATGATTCTGGAATTTCTACTGTAATAACAAATGAATATATAGCACAGATTATGGAAAATTATGGAGTTGAGGATATAAATGAGCAATACTCAGGGAGCAGCACATTTGATGATTTCATGAGAAATCAAATAAATGAAGGTATTTCTTATTTAAACTATCGTGGATTTTATGGATTCAGTGGTTTTACAGATAATGATGTAAATCAGCTTAATAATGGATTTAAATTACCATTTTTAACGACGTTAACATGCGATACAGGTTCATATGAATCTGATGTCTCATGTATAGCAGAATCACTTCTCAGGGCTGGAACATCTGTTAATAATCCAAAAGGTGCTGTAGCAGTTGTAGCAACTGCACAGCCATACACACACACAGCATTTAATAATATTGTTGCAATGGGAATGTATAGTGGCATATTTTTGTATGGTGCCCAAACAGCAGGAGAAGCGTTAATATATGGAGAGCTTGCTTTAGGTCAAGCATATCCACAAAACCCAAATAATAATGTTTACTATTTCTCTGCATGGAACAATCTAATGGGTGATCCATCAACGGTGCTTTGGACAGATACACCAAGGGTATTAATATCTGACCATGCGTCTTTAATATCTGGTTCAGATGATTTTATTGAAGTTGTTGTTATAGATGAGAATGAGCAACCTGTCGAAGGTGCTAACGTTAATTTGACAGCAAGGAATAACTATGTGAATGCCGATACCGATGTTTTTGGAAGAGCATTTGTCCCGCTACATATATTCTCCGACGATTCAGAAAACGATGAGGTGGTAACGGTGACAGTGACTTGTCATGATTGCCTATTTTCTGAATCAACATTCACAATTGATAATAGTCTGTATTTCCCAGAGTTAATTTCAAGTTCAATAATAATAGATGATAGTGATTCTGATAATTCCGATGGCTATGCAAATCCAGGAGAATCGATAGGGTTATTATTTGATATTGTTAATAACTCTTCTGATAGTATATCAGATTTATATTTATTAATTCAATCATCGGATCAATCTTTGAGCTCAGACACCTACTATATTTCTGAAATAATGCCAAATTCAAATTATTCTATTGAACTGAATCTAGTTTTACCTTTAGATATATTCCCTGATAATGAACCAATTTTCTCTATTTATATATATGGAGATCAGGATTTTGGTGAATCGAATCAGCTCTTTCCTTTGGAAATATACTCTGGTTCAGTGAATTTAAATTTTTCTTCTGAAATCAATCCAGGGGAATCATCATCTATATCAATTGAACTTCAAAATATTGGAGAGATTAATCTAGATGAGATTAATGGAATAATTAACTACAATGGTGGTGATTTATCATTCAGCGATATTAACATTTCCTGGGCATCTACATTAATTGGAGAGAGTAGCTATTCCGGAGCAATTACTATGACTGCTCAAAATGATATAATTAATGGATCAGTTTATAATATCCCTGTTGAAATATATAATAATTCATTTCATCAGAATGCAACTGTTTCAGTTGTTGTTGGTGATGTTTCTGTAACTGACCCGCTAGGTCCTGATTCTTACGGCTATTATATATATGATGAGTTAGACTCTGACTATGATATGGCTCCAAGTTATTCATGGATTGAAATCAATCCATCAGATGGTGGAAATGGATATGAACTTAATTTGAGTGACAATGGTAATAATCAGGATGATGTTACAACAATTTCTCTACCATTCAACTTTACTTTCTATGGTGAAACATACAGCGAGGTTTCTGTATGCAGCAATGGTTGGATTTCATTTGGTGAAACAGACTTGGAATCATTTAGAAATTATCCAATTCCAGGTACTGGTGGCCCCTCCCCAATGGTCGCTGTATTTTGGGATGATTTAGAAGATGGCGGAATATTTGCATTTAATGATTCCGAAAATGATAGATTTATTATTCAATGGGATGTTGATACATATTACGCAAATTCAAATGAAATTTTTCAGATAATTTTATATAATACCGGTTCACAGACTCCGACGGGAGATGATGAGATGTTGCTACAGTACCGTGATTTTAATAATACAAGTATTGGTAGCTATCCTGTAGGGAACTACAGCGGCCCAGTAATTCATGGTCAATATACATCCGTTGGCATTGAAGATCACACGGGATTAGTTGGATTAGAGTATACATTTAATAATGAATATCCAACTGCTGCTATGCCTCTATCAGATCAGTCTGCTTTGTTTATTACTACGAGGTCATCTGCACAATATGCTCAACCATCTATTGATATATCGGTGGAGGCAATAGAAGTGGTTATAGACCACGATGAAATTTCCTCTGAAACTATTTCTATTTCAAATGATGGCGAACCCAATTCTTATCTTAATTATAATATGCAAATTTCATCAGTATCAAATCCTCAAACTGAGGTAGATAGCTATGGATATACATGGTCCAGCTCGCAGGTTGATGAATATATATCATACGAATGGTTAGAAATTGAAGATAGTAATATTACATTAGAATTTGAAAGTAATGATCAATCACCTGGGTATTTTGACATAGGATTTCCTTTTCCATTCTACGGAGAAAGCTATTCCCAGATTCTTATAAATCCTAATGGTTGGGTTGGTTTTGGAGAGGATAGTAATGAGTGGGATAATCAAAATATATATGATGAAGATTCACCAAAAAATGCAATTTTTGGTTTTTGGGATGATTTAAATCCAATGAGTGGGGACAATTCTGAAGGAGAAGGTTATGTAAGATATCATTCAAACTCCTCTAGACTAGTTATATGGTACGATGATGTCATTCATTGGACAAGTAATGAAATCAGGGTAGATTTTCAAATAATCTTATATCCATCTGGAGAGATAAAATTTAACTATAGAGATATTCAAGGGTTTTCAAATGATGGTGCCACAATAGGAATTGTAGATGCAAGTGGTACGGTTGGGCACCAGGTATCATATGATGATGGATTCACTGTTAATCAGAGCGCAATTCTATTTAATACTTCACCAAATTGGCTATCTCTTAATTCTGCAGAGGGAATATTAGGATACAATGAAGTAGATGATATTATTTTAACCTTTGACATGTCTGAGAATGAGTATGGGTATTTCTCATGCTATTTAGTTGTTGAGTCAAATGCATCCACTAGTATTATAGTTCCTGTTACGGCACTGGTTGAAGATAGTAGCTGGATAATGGGAGATTTGAACGGTGATGGTCAGATAGATGTTCTTGACATTGTACGTCTTGTCAGTCTAATTCTAAATTATGATGGCAGCTATTATGAAAATTATGTAGCAGACATAAATCAGGATGATGATGTTAATGTGATGGATGTTGTCTTGCTTGTTCAAATTATACTCAACGATTAATATGGGAAAGTATAAAGAACCAAAAATAAATATAACAAAAGTATACACCAGGGCAGGAGACTCAGGTTCGACTCAACTTATTGGAGGCAATCTAGTTTCAAAGAATGATCCACGCGTACGTGCCTATGGAAATGTGGAAGAAATTAATGTATATATTGGTCTGTGTCTATTCCACATAAATAATTTGTCAGATGATAAGAAATATGGTTATCTATTAAATCGGCTGAAATCCATACAAAACGAATTATTCAATCTAGGTACACTTTTAGCTTCTATTGGTAAAGAAGAATCTAAAATTGATGATTTGCCGGGGATTTCAGAAGACGATATTAAATTACTTGAGATTGATATAGATGATATGAATAGTAATCTAACTCCCCTTTCTTCCTTTATTCTGCCGGGCGGTAATGAAATTATAGTTGCCATACACATGGCTCGAGTTGTGTGTCGAAGAGCTGAAAGAAGAGTTGTTTCTATTAATAATCGTACCTACACAGTTAATCCCAATATAATTATCTACATAAATAGATTATCTGATTATTTATTTGTTTTAGGAAGATGGGTATCAAATCAACTTAAAATAGATGAGAACCTTTGGTCTTCTAATAATATTTCATCAAGTAAATAGATTAAAATCAGAAACTATTAAGTAAAGAAAAAAATGTAAAGGTAATCAACTTAATAGATTAAGTATCTCCAATCATCGATTTCTAATTCATTCTTCCTTGCATTTAACCATTTAAAATACCCGCTATTTTTTCTAGAGGATTGAAGCTGGCTTTTGATTCCTTCAGACTTGGATTCATAGTCTTCTTCACTAAAAATTGATTTTTCCTTTACTTTTAAATAAAGATAGCAAGTTGGAGTTTCAATTATATTAGATGCATTGTCAATATCTAAAGATATCAGAGCGCCTTCCAATTCAGATGATTTTCCTACTTCTTCAAAAGATGCATTTATTTTTCCCTCTTGATTTTGTACAATACTAAAATAAGTGTTTTGCTCTGCAATAGTTGACCATCCATCGAAGTTAGATTTAGAAACAGCTTCACTTAATAATACTTTTGCCATTTCTTTTTGCTTAGATCTTATAATAGTTTTTCTGAGTGTCTCTTTAACATCTTCTATAGATTTATATCCACCTGGATTATCATTTATTGTATGAAATACTGCTATTCCATTCTTCATTTCTATTGGTTCAGATACAGAATTGATATCACTATCAAAGACAAACCGAACTACTTTTCTTGAATTACCCATTTGATATGGTATCCCTGAATTCCCACTAAGCTGTTCAATAATATTTAATGTGTCTTCTATATTTACATTATACATTTTAGCAGCTGATTCAAAATTAGTATATTTTGCTTCATCTGAAACTAGAAAAGCCTGATTCATTATGCTATCCTTTTCAATTGAGTATTGCAATGAATCTTCATCTATTTTTGGGAAAGCAAATAAAATATATTCAACAGATTTATTTTTTTCTTTTTTATATCTTTCATCTTTAATTTCATCATATTTATCATTAATCTCACTATCTGATATCTCAAAAAGTGAATCAGGTAGTTGAGATGGGTTGATATAAATATAATCAATAGTTACATCCGTATTTTTTCTAATGTAGTCATTCCTGACTTCTGTATCAGATATGCTCCCAAGTGTATTATATATATTTCTTAGTTTTCTATCGGCTAACCAACTTTTTAAATAATTTTCCCATAGCAACGCAAGATCTTTTAATTCATTAGGAAAATTCCCAGATCTTAAGGCATCCTGAAATTCAAACAAATCAAATTCCCCTTCGTCATCAATAAAAAAACCTGCATCAGTAACATTGTTTTGGAAAGCAACTGGAGGGCTTTGAATTAAAAAATCATATACTTCATCTGGATAAACAGTTAGATTGAGTTCCTCAATTTTTTGTTCTTTTATATAATTTTCTACAATTATATTCCATGCAGAATTTCCTGCAGAAATAACTGTTTGATCATTTATTTCCCCACCATTGGTGACAGTTCTATTAATTTGAATTCTTTGTTCATATTCATATTCTTGCCTTGTTACGCTTTTATCATCGATAGTTCCAACATAAAGTGCAGTATTTTTCTGCCCAAGAAGAACAGTTAAAATATTTGCGCCACCAACCAATCCACCCACAGTCATGCTAGCTACGAAAAAAAACAACAATGTCCATAAAATAATATGAGATCTCTCTCTCAGTGATGTCATAGTAAACAAATCTATATCTCCCTATGTTATTAATTGTGGAGATAAGCAGAATCGAACTGCTGACCTCTTGAATGCCATTCAAGCGCTCTCCCAACTGAGCTATATCCCCAAAGGCACTAAATTTATCTTTTTTTATATCTTTATCAAAATAAAATAATAAAACAAATTGTTTTTTGTATAGTATAAAACAAGAATTAAATTAGTTTATGAAACAAAGCTATAAAGATATCCTCATTATTATTGTTGTATGTAGCTGTATTGGTTTAATCAGATCTCTGGTTATTAAGGATATAGCTATTATTAAAACAAAACCAGAGATTGTAAGTATTATTCCAGAAACAATGTTTGAACCTTTGATGATTGATGTTGATTTATCTAAGGATATATTTTCGCAGGGTGCTATTTTTATTGATGCTAGAGATAATGAGATATATAGAAATGGCCATATAGAGAATTCTATAAACATACCATGGGATAATATTGATGAGAATGAGATAGCATTAAAAATTGAGTTTATTGATTTTGAAACTCCAATTGTAACCTATTGTAGTGGGGGAGACTGTACACTTAGCCTAGATTTAGGTGATTTTTTATTTTATAAGCTTGGATATGAAAATGTATTTATTTTTGAAGGAGGTTATCCACACTGGATTGAAAAGAATCTCCCTATAAAAAGGTTCTGTAGTGAAAAACCAACAAATAATTCTATTAATTCAGAGTGTATATATGAAAATGAATAATATATTTATTTTACATAGGGAAAAAATTAATTATGCTATTAGAATTATCATGGGGTTTGTTTTTATTTATGCAAGCTTTGATAAAATTACTGATCCAAATAGTTTTTCTCAAAATATTCATAACTATGGTGTTACACCAATATATTTAGAAAATATAATAGCACTAATACTACCATGGATTGAATTAATTATTGGACTTGGGTTAATATTAAATATTAAATATGAAGCTTCATTAAATATTTCAATTGCTCTTATGATAGCTTTTATTTTATTAATTTCTCAAGCATATTTAAGAGGGAAAAGTATAGATTGTGGTTGCTTTTTAAATGATACTAGTGCTATCAGCATAGAGGATGCTCATGAAAAAAGAATAGATATGCTCAAAAGAATTTTTGAAGATATTATTTTTTTGTTATTACTTATTGCGCTAAAATATCAGTCTAGAACAAATAAGGTTAATACATGATAAAAAAACAGATTATTCTTTCGCTTATATTCTTTATTATTGGCTGTGAAAGTTCATATAGTCTTCCTGTTAGTTTTACCATTATAAATTCATCTAATATTTGGGGTGAAACTGAGCCCTGTGGCTGACCTAAGAATCCTTTGGGCGGTCTTGCCCGAAAAGCAACTATTATAGATAAATGTAAGGCAGAAGGGAATGAACTTATAATTGTAGATTCTGGAGATTTGTTCTTTGTAAAGAGTAAAGTAGCATTAGGTGAGCCATTTACAGATAAAGATAGTAACAATGAATATACTCCTGGTGAAGATTTTATAGATTTAGATAGAAATGGGTTTTATACCGATTCTGATTTAAATATAGATCAGTACAAGATACGTGCAGATATAATAGTAGATTGTTATAATGAAATGAATTATGATGCTTTTTCCCCTGGAGAAAAAGATTTTGCACTTGGTGTATCTTATCTCAAAATGCTACAGAGTAAAACTAATTTTGATTTTGTGTCATGCAATATTTATGATAAAAATAATAAAAGATTATTCGCAGAATATAAAATAGATAATTTAAATGGATATAAAGTTGCATATGTAGGCGCAGTATCTAGTTTTAACAGAGACTCTATTGTTGTAAAGGAACCTATCTCAGAAATTAAAAGGACAATAGATACCTTAAAAGAAAGGTCTGACTATATAATATTACTTTTTAATGGAACTGATTCTGACATACGTAGATTACAGAAAAGTGAAATAGATGGAATTGATATTATACTAAGAAGTAAAGGCACTAGCAGAGCATCAGAAAATGGTGGCACAGAAAGAATTCCAGTTCTAAGCTCTGGTACTAAAGGTAAGTACTTAAATAGAATTGATGTAATGATTAATGATAAAAAGAAAGATTTTGTAGATATACATCTAGAAAATAGAGTGATTGAGGTATCAGAAGGTAGGCTAGAAAAAAAGAAAAAAGGTGAGCCTAATGCAAATTTAGATGAAATATACAAGGACAATCAAAAAGTATTGAATGATATTACATACCATAGAAAAAAAATAAATAAATCAAGAGATAAATTATCTAATGCTGTAAATACTATTGATTGCAAAAAAATTCCATTAAACAAAAAAGTGGACAGTAAAGCAAAAATTTTAATGATTGTAGATGAAGGCATGGTGAAAATTCCAAAAGGACCCGATATCCCAGATCACAAAGGAAGATTACCGGGAGATCCTCATCATGGGCACAGTCATTAGTTAATAGTTAGTATGTCTCATATTTTCTTTTGTTTTAATAAAATAGAATGTTAAATTTTTTTTAATGTTTTTTGCGAAAGTAGCTCAGCTGGTAGAGCATCACGTTGCCAACGTGAGGGTCGACGGTTCGAATCCGTTCTTTCGCTCTAGGGCCTCATTAAGAGGCCTTTTTTTGGCGTCGTAGCCAAGTGGTAAGGCAGCGGTCTGCAAAACCGCCACTCACCAGTTCGAATCTGGTCGACGCCTCATGGTTCTGCCGAGGTGGTGAAATTGGTAGACACAAGGGACTTAAAATCCCTCGAACATATATGTTCGTGCCGGTTCGATTCCGGCCCTCGGTACAATAATGAAATTCTTACTCAAAATTAATTCAGTGAGTAAATTGATTTTTATTCTTCTTTTATTTTTATTAATGAGCTCTTGCGTTTATTTTAATACTTTTTATAATGCAAAAACTTCACTAATCAACGCAAAAAAAATAATAAATCTAAGTGATTTTCGAGATAACGATTTATCTCCTCAAGCTAAATCACTTTTAGATGAATCAATTAACAACTCTAGAATTGTAATTGAGAAATATCCAGAAAGTAAATATGTTGAAGAGGCATACTACATAATATCTACTAGTTTATATCTAAAGCAAGACTATGAAGGTTCACTTAATAATTTTAATGTATTAACAAAAAAATCTTCTAATGGAAAATACTTTAATGAATCAGTCATATGGATGGCCCTTTGTGAGGCATCTTTAAATAATTTCTCATCAGCTGATTCTATACTAACTTTTATGTTAAGTAAAGATAGATTAGCTAAATATGAGACCTATCTCATAAATATGTATTTTGCACAAAAATCTATTTATGATGAACAGGTTGACTCTGCTTATTATTATTATGAATAGTCACTTAGTAGATCTTCTAATAATAATCAGAAAATAAACATTTTAAATAAAATGATACATACAGCAGAAATACA
>CAYNPP010000035.1:0-12254 GCA_964399095.1 uncultured bacterium
ACAACACTTATAATTGTTGCTCCTGAGAGCAATGATCTGTTTGAAGTAAGTGGTGACTTTAGCGTTGAGGAAATAATTGTAGCGAATGCTAACAGTGAAGTTTCAATTGCTATGCCTACAGAGCTTACACTAAGTCAGGCATATCCAAATCCATTTAATCCATCAACAACAGTGGACGTTTATGTTCCTGCTGATGGTTTTGTAAGCCTAACAGTTTACAATGTAATGGGTCAGAAGGTGGATGTGATACATAGTGGTAGCATGTCTGAAGGTAGTCACTCTATTACTTGGAATGCATCTAGCTTGACAAGTGGTATGTACTTTGTGCGTGCCGAGTCAACTAGCGGTGTTGCAATGCAGAAAGTGATGCTAATGAAGTAGTTCAATACGTCATTATGATGTATTAAATCTAAAAGGGCCTCAATTTATTGGGGCCCTTTTCTTTTACATTTATTTAGTATATTAGCCCATGCACAATAATCAGCTGTTTATACTCTTCACCCTTGTGGTATGCTCTTTTCATGTTTATGCTGTGGAGCTAGATATCTCACTTGGAAATGCCTACAGCGCTTCAGATAACATAACAATTAAAAGGGAGCAGGGCGATGACATTCAGTTTTCTGCAAGTTACAAAACAAAGGGATTCAGCTCACCTCATTACTACTCAATCAGAATCAGAGAGAATTTTTTTAATAAGGATATTGAGCTTGAGCTGGTACATCACAAGCTCTATGTAGATGATGCACTCCCAACAGAGATAACTAAGTTTGAGATAACAGATGGCTTTAATCTTCTTATGTGCAACATGACATCTAATTTTATTTCATCTGTTTCATACAGACTCGGACTTGGTCTGGTTGTAGCTCACCCAGATGTCACAATAGATGGAGAATCTAATTTTGTGCGTGGAGGGGGGCTAATACCTAAATTCTGGGAGGATGGGTATCACTGGGGAGGAATCTCAACACAGGCCTCTCTTTTTTATTCCTCTTATATTAAAAATATTAAGTACCATATAGAGACCAAGTGTGTCTATGCCAAATCAAATATACCCGTTGTTAGAGGTGATATGGATATCACAAATATCTCTATTCACTTTCTGGCTGGAATTTCATTTGGGAATCAAGAGTAATGGTATTTTGTATTTTAGTAGTAAATCGTAGTATATTTTTTAGTAAACAATATATTTTTTTCAATGTCATTTAAAATATTAACAATAGATTATTTAGAAGAGGATGCCCCAAGGAAATTTATTAAATCTTTAAGGAGCACCGGATTCGCAGTGATAAAAAATCATCCCCTTGATCAGAATTTAGTTGATGAGGTGTATTCTAATTGGAAGGATTTTTTCGATTCAAATCATAAGCACAGCTACCCATTTCATAAACAGGAGCAGGATGGATACTTCCCTTACAAATCTGAGAATGCAAAGGGATACAGTGAAAAGGATTTAAAGGAATTCTATCACATATATCCATGGGGACGCTACCCAAAGGAGATTAGGGAAAGCACCCAAGAGTATTTTGATATTATTAATGAACTTGGCAATGAGCTTCTTGATTGGATTAATCATTATTCCCCTGGCCATGTGTCAAAGAAATTTTCAATTCCCCTTACCGAGATGGTGGAGGACAGTAGGGAAAATCTTCTTAGGGTTATTAACTATCCCTCGCTTGATAATAGCAACACACATGGATCAATCAGAGCTCAGGAGCACGCAGATATAAATCTAATTACACTACTTATTTCCGCCACAGAACCAGGCTTGCAGGTCAAAAACATTAAAGGAAAATGGATTAATGTAAGATCAAATACTGGAGAGCTGGTTGTTAATATTGGCGATATGCTCCAGGAATGCTCAGGAGGTTACTTTCCCTCAACGATACACAGGGTGGTTAACCCCAGAGATCAAGATAAGCATAAAGCAAGGCTATCGATGCCTGTTTTTATTCACCCTAATAATGAGGTGAAGCTTTCCAGTAGATACACAGCCAAAAGCTACCTTGAAGAAAGACTAAAAGAAATTGGATTAAAACAGTAAAGATTGGTGTGGATTGAATACTTTTTTTTCTAATGTAATCAAAAACTTAATCAGTGTCGATTTAAGGACTCTTGGGATTTTCAGAATCGCTTTGGGGATGATGTGCCTTCTTGATATTCTCAGGAGATTTCCATATATAGAAATATTCTACAGCAATAATGGAGTCGCCTCCAATAGTTTTATGGCTGAGCTCACTGGCAGATACAGCGTTAAGGCATTTACCCTTATGTCCTCATTGGAATCTGTAACAGATGTAACGATATTCTTTATCTTTGCCCTGGTATTTTCATTCTTTTTGATGATAGGATACAGGACCAAGCTTTCCCACATTATCACAATAATTACAATTCTAAGTCTGCACAACCGCTTGATCATCCTTGAGAATGGAGCTGACATGGTGTATAACAGCATCCTTATATGGTCTGTATTCCTTCCCCTTGGAAGAAGATTCAGCATAGACAGAATGTTGTTTACTATGAGGAAGCACAATGACAGCACACCAGATGCCCTAAACACAGGCACCCTAGTTTCCAAGAATGAGCCATCGCGCTACTGGGGGTTGGCCTATTTTGCGATACTGCTTCAGCTTTCAATTATCTATTTTTTTAATTTTATAAATAAAACAGGAAACACATGGGAGCAGGGAACCTCAATTTATTATTTTTATCACCTAGACCATTTTTTAACTCCCTTTGGTAACTTTATAAAGGAGTTTGGATTGATGCCGATTCAGCTTTCTAAGTTGCTTACTTACTCAACGATGTATCTCGAGATGCTTGCTCCGCTTATTATATTGATTCCATTTATTGTTACCAGAAGAATAGCATTTCTTATGTTGGTTGGATTTCATTTTATTATAGGGATATCTCTTAACGTGGGTATGTTTTCATGGATAATGATTGCGAGTCTGCTGCTCCTGCTCTCTTCAAGGGATATGGACCTGATAAAAAAGTGTCTACGGCGATTTTCTACAAAGAAGCTACTAGTATTCTATGACAGTGATTGTGGTTTCTGTCATCAAACATCAAGAATTATAAGAAGATTTGATATATTTAATAATATAACGTGGGCAGGGAGGTCCTATGATGGAGAGAAACCAGATGAGCTAGAGAGCCTGTCAGATGAGACTATTGTGGTTTGGAGCAAGGAGACAGACACGGTCTCAACACATCACACCGCTTTTTCAGAGATACTCTCAGCTCTTCCAATGGGATTCACTGTATCTTGGATTTTTAAAGTACCAGGGATATCCCACCTATCGAGATGTATGTACAATCAGGTAGCAAGGAATCGTATTTCAATAAGTAGTTTCTTTGGATTCTCTGCATGCGACATGCCAAATGAGGGGCAAGGGTGTGACATGGACTTTGAAATAGAAACTCCTTCTTCCAAGAGAGCTTTGATGGTTGTGGTTGAGGCATGTAAAACTGTAGCCGTTTTTACTCTTATTCTTGCAGCATTGAACTACGCAATGACAAAAAACGATGGGTACAAGGATTGGAGAGAGGAAAATGGATACAAGCGAATTAAGATTCAAAA
Organism: uncultured bacterium; assembly: GCA_964399095.1. Taxonomy (GTDB): domain Bacteria; phylum Fidelibacterota; class Marinisomatia; order SCGC-AAA003-L08; family D37C17; genus TMED161. The sequence goes on from CAYNPP010000035.1 coordinate 3,581, forward strand.
AGAATTAAATAAGATTAGCAGGAGACTGCGCATGACTCAGCAGTGGAATATGTTTTCTCCTAGCACTCCAAGGAAAGTTAGCAACGTTGTAATAGAGGCAACCTTGAGCGATGGGACGGTGATTGACCTGTTGACAGGGAAGAGCCCTGTGTACGATAAGCTTGATTACTACACATTCAGGGAGATTGACCACTCACAGTTCTGGAGAAAGTTTTTAGGTAGAATAAGCAAAAAGAACTATAAGAGGTACAGACCTCAGCTAAAAAGTGTCCTCCTAAGCTCAAAAAATCCCATTAAGCCGTTTGATGATTTAAATCAAGATGGTAAGGTTGACAGAGAGGACAAAATAAAGTCTGTAGAGCTATATAAACTATCTAAATCGATACCCAACCCACTTTCTGATAGCAGCACCCCAATCAAAGTGAGGAAGTACAAGATTGATATGGATATAAACAGTAGCACATCTAAAAGAAAGCCAATAAAAAATAAATGATTATTCAAGCTATCATGCAGAGTCCATGCTAGAGAAAAAAGAGTGCATAGTGTGCGGGAATGAGGTTATAGTAATTGACTGTCACTACACCTGCAACTGCTGCGGATTCAGTGAGAACTGCCACGACATCCCTCATCTAATTGATGAAAAAAATAACAGTGCCAGCTAAGAATTTTGATATAGAGATTCTAAGCTTGGATCATGTCAAGTTTCGCGTTGATTACTACTCATCAAATAAAGAGCATCTAGAGGTGTGGCACCCTACAACCCCAGATGGTTTCTATACATTTAAATATCAAGAGAGTAAGGTTAAAGAGAATTTGGATTTAATAGAGGATGGAAAATCGATGCACTTTGTCATGGTTAATAAGTCAAAAACTAAGATGCTTGGACACTGCAACTACACAAAGATAAAGCAGGGTAGGTGCTGGCTTGGCTACTCTATATCTAAAGAAGCAGAGGGAAAGAGTCTGATGTATGAGGCCCTGTTAATTACAAATATATACATGCAGAAAAATTTAAAAATCAATGAGATAAGAGCCGGGATACTTCCTGAGAATGAAAGAAGTATACGGTTAATTAAAAGGCTTAATTTTAAGTATGTTGGCGAAAAGGATGAGCTGGAGATAAATGGAGAGAAACGGACATATGAGACTTATCTGATGGAAGCCTGAGGGCACTTATTTATCAATTCTTTCTTTGATTGACATCAGGAGCTCATATGCAGCGTCATAGGTGTTTTCAACTCTTCCATCGAGTATGGCATCTTCAATTTCTTTTTTTATATCGCCCACCCTTTTGCCTGGCTTTAAATTAAAAATTTCCATTATTTCTTTACCTCTGACGGGTGATTGAAATTTTCTGAGCTCATCACGAAGCTTAACATCGCTAACAAGCACTTCAACTCTCTCAAAGTTTCTAATATATTGCTTAATTTTCTTTGGATTTTTTGTGGTTATATCAGCTCTACAGAGAATCATCAGATCATCAATGTGCTCCCCTGCCTCAACCATAACCCTTCTAACCGCGCTATCGGTGACGTTCTTTTTTGCAAGTGCAATTGGTCGGAGGTGCAACTTGATAAGCTTGCAGAGGTAATTTGTCAGTTCATTGGATAGCTTCATTCTTTTTGAAAGTTTTTTCATAAGGTTAATTCCAACAATTTCATGACCGTGATACGCCCATCCCTTACCCTCAATAAACTGTTTTGTCTGTGGCTTTGCAATGTCATGAACAAGCGCAGCAAATCTTATTTCCATTTTTGGACTTAATTTTGCAGCATTGTCAATTACCTGAAGCGTGTGTATAAAAACATCCTTATGAGAAAGGTTGTTCTTCTTTTCTACTCCACCCATAATGGAAAATTCAGGTAGTATAATTTCAAGGAGCCCTGTATCTCTTAGCAGGTAAAACCCTGTGCTGGGTGTATTGGTTGATAGAATCTTTATTATTTCATTTGTAATTCTTTCCCATGATATAATCTCAATTCTTTTTTTATTTCGTGAGATACTCTCTATGGCATTTGGCGCAATTTTGAAATCAAGTTGAGTTGCGAATCTGATTGCTCTAAGCATTCTCAGTGGGTCATCAATAAATGTTGCATCTGGGTCAAGGGGTGTAATTAAAAGTCCTTTTTGAAGGTCCCTTATCCCTCCATATGGATCGTGTAGCTCTCCAAAGCTATCTTTATTTATGGACGCTGCGATGGCATTAACAGTAAAATCTCTTCTTGATAGATCGTCATTGAATGTTGCTTCTGACACAGCGGGTTTTCTGCTGTCGCTGCTATAGGTTTCCGACCTAGATGATGCCACCTCAATTTCAAATTTTTCATATGGAATCAAGGCTGTTTTAAATTCAGAGTATTCAACAATATTTTTAACATTGAGCAGATTTGCAAGTTCCCTTGCAAATTTAATTGAATCACCTTCAACCATAATATCGATATCAGTGGGCTCATTGGTATCAAGATTAAGAAGCTTATCTCTCACGTATCCACCCACCAGGTAGCAAGCTATGTTCTGTCGTTCCGCCACTTTACCAGCTTTCAACAAAATATCATAGTGATCGCTATTATCTTTTAATAATGAACTTATACTGCTCATATACCATAAAATCTAATAAAATATATTTATAAATCTAAGTTTATTAGTTTAAATTTTAGTACATTTTAATATACATCATGATTATAGATAGAGGCCACATTTCAAAATTAGCAGAATTAGCCAATCTGTCTTTGACGGAAGAAGAGTTAGACCTCTACATCAATGATATCAATAAAATCCTTGAGCTAGTATCACAAATTCAAGAAGTAGATGTTGATGGAGTTGAACCCCTATACAATGTTTTAGACCAATCAAGTGAAACCAGAGCAGATGTAGAGACACTAAAGCTTGAGAGAGACGATGCTCTAAGCAATGCCCCAGAGACAGATGGCGTTTATTTTTTGGCCCCAGAGACAATAAAACACAACAAAGAAAAAAAAGAAAATGAAAAAGAGAAATAGTAATACTAAATATATATTTGTTTTTGGTGGAGTTCTATCAGGGCTCGGGAAGGGTATAGTGGCATCTTCTCTGGGCTATCTTTTAAAGTCTCTTGGATTTAAGGTCACAATACAAAAGCTTGACCCGTATTTGAATGTAGACCCAGGGACTATGAATCCATATCAGCATGGAGAGGTATTTGTCCTTGATGATGGCTCGGAGACTGACCTTGACCTGGGTCACTATGAAAGATTTATAGATTTTCCTCTAAGCAGCTTTAATACTACCTCATCCGGTCGTGTTTACTGGGATGTCCTTGAAAGGGAGCGGAGAGGAGATTATCTAGGAGATACCATTCAGGTTATCCCACACATTACAGATGAGATAATCAGAAGGATAAAAAAAGTAAACCCAAGGAAAAAATATGATATTGTTATAACTGAAGTTGGCGGCACAGTTGGAGACATAGAAGGCCAGCCATTCTACGAGGCAATAAGGCAAATGATTCTAGAAGAGGGGAAGGACAATTCACTTGTTATTCACACCACCCTTCTGCCCTATATAAATGCCGCAGGTGAGATGAAAACTAAGCCAACGCAGCACAGCGTGATGAGGCTGAGAGAGATTGGGATAGAGCCAGATATGCTTGTTTGCAGAACAGAGCTAAATCACCATCTAAATATGAAGCTAAAAAAGAAAATTGGTCTATTCTGTAACATTGAAACCGACAATGTTTTTGAATCTCCTGATGTAGAGAGTATCTATGAGATTCCGCTCATACTCCATAAAGCAGGCTTTGATAAACAGATTATCAAGAGACTTGGGCTAAAGGGAGCTAAAAAGCATCAAAGCATTGAGTATCTTGAGGATTTTATTGATAAGTTTAAGAATCCCCACGGACAAGTAAATATAGCAATTTGCGGTAAATACAATGGTCTCCATGATGCATACAAAAGTATTCTGGAGGCATTTATCCATGCTGGAGTTAGTAATAATGTAAAAATTAATATCAGATGGGTTGACACCGAAGAGCTTGAGGTGAATGATAATCCAGAGGTAGTATTTAGAGGTATTCATGGCATATTAATTCCAGGTGGATTTGGAAACAGAGGAATAGAGGGAAAAATATTGTCCTCCAGATACGCACGTGAGCAAAAAATTCCATTTTTTGGTATATGCCTAGGGATGCAGTGCGCAGTTATAGATATCGCAAGGCATCGATGCAAGTTTAAGGCTGCAAATAGTATAGAGTTTAATAAGAAGACAAAATTTCCTGTAATCAATTTAATGGAATCCCAGAAAAAAATTAGCCAAAAAGGTGGAAGCATGAGACTTGGATCTTATAGCTGCAGTGTTTCTTCTGGAACCAAGGCATACAGCGCGTACAGAAAAAAAATGATTCATGAAAGACACCGCCACAGATAAGAGTTTAATAACAAATACAAAAGAAAGCTGATAAACGCGGGGATGATAATAAGTGGAATAAATGAAAAATTAAATCTTGTAGAAATGATCGAAATTTCAGATCATCCGTGGTTCGTTGGAGTTCAGTTTCACCCCGAATTAAAAAGTAGACTAATTAAAACACACCCTCTGTTCAAGGATTTTATTAAGGCCGCAGTTAGGTCCAGAGATGTTTAGTTCTATCAGTATATACAGAAAGAGTACAGAACATCTATATGACTAATATATTGAGCATGTGGACTGTTGTGGCATTTTTTATTTTATTTCTTTTATCCTGTGGCAATGAAAATTTAGATATCCCAGCAAAAGCATACTCAGGCTATGATAACGAAATATTAAATCCCAAGATCAGCATCTACCAAGAAAAGCATATGGTTATATATTCTATAGCTGAGAGGCTTCTGAAAAATGAAAATGAAGATGCACTTTTAATAGGAAATGTAGTTGCAGATTTTTTTAGTGATACCGGACTACATAGAAGCACACTGTACTCCGATTCTGCAGTTGTTGAGAAAATCAGCAACAATCTAAAAGCGCTTGGAAATGTAAAGGTAGTTTCTGATAGCGGGTACACACTATTTTCAAACGAAATTTATTGGAATAATCAGTACAAGCTGGTTACCTCAAATGATTCGGTGGTATTCACAAATTCATTGAATGATACGCTCTATGGAGTGGGATTTGAATCAGACATGGATTTAACAAACAGTAAAATTTATAAGCCATACGGCATTCTAAATCAGAGAGATTGATGAGCAAGCTTTTTACTACAAATCTGATAAAAGAATATGGAAAATCTAGGGTTGTCAAGGGAGTATCCATAGAAATTAATGAAAGTGAGATTGTAGGTCTCCTTGGTCCCAATGGAGCAGGAAAGACCACGACATTCTATATGATAACAGGAATGGTTACCCCAACAGATGGGCGTGTGGAAATTGATGGAACGGATATCACCTTTGTGCCAATGTACAAAAGAGCTCGAATGGGTCTTGGGTATTTAGCGCAGGAGCCATCTGTTTTTACTAAGCTATCTGTAGAGGATAATATAAAGCTATCATTGGAGCTAACCCCACTTTCTAAGGAGCAGCAACAGGATAAGCTTGAGGAGCTACTAGATGAATTTTCCATATCTCATATAAGGAAGAATATAGCCATGACGCTTTCTGGTGGAGAGCGGAGGCGCACAGAGATAGCCAGAGCGCTGGTAACTAACCCTAAATTTATTTTACTAGATGAGCCATATGCCGGCATTGACCCGATTGCCGTTGAAGAGATTCAAAAGATTATATTAGGGTTAAAGAAAAAGGGCATTGGGATACTAATAACCGATCACAATGTTCGTGAGACTCTTTCTATTACCGATAGATCGTATCTGCTTTATGATGGCAGCGTGCTGTTTTCTGGGACGTCACTAGATATAAAACAGAATGAGGAGGCCAGAAGATTATATCTTGGTGACAGCTTTAAGGAAGAAGATTCTGAATGACTCCAAAATCAAAGCAATCACAAGTCCAAACTCAAAAGCTCTCTCCCCGTCAGATTATCCAAGCGAATATTATTCAGTTAAATAGCACGCTTCTTGAACAGAGAATTATTAAAGAGCTAGAAGAGAATCCTACTCTGGAAATTATGGATGAAAGCGCTGAATCTGATGATAATATGCTGGATAATGATGATTCAGATGAACAAGAAACTGATTTTGATTGGGATGAGCTAGATTCAGATAGCGATCGATTTGAGTTCCCTCAGGGTGTTTCTCAGGACTCCCCGGATTCTATAATCTCTAATCAGGCATCCCCTAAAACCTTAAGCGATAAAATTAAGGAGCAGCTTCAAGATATAAATATATCAGATAATGAAATGATAATTGCCTACGAGATTATTGGTAACCTTGATGATGATGGGTATTTTAAGATTGAACCAATATTGATTGCAGACAGACTAGGGAAAGAGGAGTCTGAGGTGCTGTCTGTGCTTAAAATGATTCAGGCTCTTGAGCCACCCGGCATAGCATCCAGAAACCTGAGAGAGTGCCTCCTAGCCCAGATTGATGAAGATACAGAGACAACAGCTTATAGGATTATAGATGAGTGCTTTGATGAGTTTATAAGTAAAAAATATGAGAAGATATGTGTTAAAGTCAGCTGCGATAATGAAGAGCTTCTGTTAGCAGAAGAGTGTATAAAAAGAAAAAATCCAAAGCCGGGCGATGGGCTTTTGCTGGGCGAGCATGAGGTCATAGTCCCTGATATTATTATGATAAAAAGAGAAGAGAAATGGATTATTCAGCTAAATGATGGTAGTATATACGATTTAAAGGTCAATGAAAAATATTTAAAGATGCTTGATGATAAAAAATTAGAAAAGAAAACAAGAAAATTTATAAAGGAGAAAACTGAATCAGCTAATTGGTTCATTGAGGCAATAAGGCAAAGAAAAGAGACCATTATAAATGTAATGAACTGCATACTTTCAAGGCAGATTGATGTGCTTGAGAATGAGTCCTTTGATTTAAAGCCGATGATACTCAAAGATATTGCAGAGGACCTGGACATTGATATCTCTACTGTAAGCAGAGCAACAAAGGGAAAGTACGTGCAATTCCCTTGGGGTGTATACGAGCTCAAAGATTTTTTTTCTGAGTCAATTCCAATAGAGGGTGGAGGAGAAGTTTCAAACACAATAGTGAAAAATAGAATCAAGGAAATTATTGATACTGAAGACAAAGCAAATCCATTAAATGATCAATCCATCACTAACATATTAATTGGTGAGGGATATATTATTGCCAGAAGGACTGTATCCAAGTACAGAGATATGCTTCAGATACCAAAATCAAAATTAAGAAGGGAGTTAAAATAATGAGGAATAGAAATTTTTTACATATAAATGATATGGATAAGGACCAATTGAACTCCATTTTTGAAAAGACTTCATGGATAAAATCAAAATTTAAGAATAGAGAAGATTACAAACCTTTTTCAGGGATGTCGCTGGCCATGATTTTTGCCAAGCCATCAGCAAGAACGAGGGTATCATTTGAAACAGGATTCTAAAGGATGGTTGGTCTTGCGTTGTATCTTGGACCAAATGATATTGGAATTGGAAAGCGAGAGTCAGTGGCAGATGTAGCAAAAGTTCTAAGTAGATTCAATGATATGATTATGGCTAGACTATTTGACCACAGCCACATACTTGAGCTCGCTGAGTATGCGAGTGTTCCCGTCATAAATGGATTAACAGATCACAACCATCCATGTCAAATTATGGCAGATGCTTTCACAATTAAGGAGCATCTAGGGCAGATTGAGGATGTTTCAGTTACATATGTTGGAGATGGTAATAATATCGTACATTCGTGGCTGTATCTATCGATGGTAATCCCCATGAAATTCTCAGTTGTTTGCCCTGAAGGCTATCTGCCAGACATGGAGCTGGTTGAGAGGGCCAGGTCTGTTGGGATATCTGAAATAGAGATATCACATGACCCTGTTACAGGTGTAAGGGGATCTGATGTCATTTACACAGATGTCTGGGCCTCAATGGGACAGAAAGAAGAGGCCGATGAGAGAAGGAAAATATTCCAACCATTCCAGGTCAATGAAAGTATGATAAACTCCACGGGGAAGGACACGCTATTTATGCATTGTCTCCCAGCTGAGAGGGGGGTTGAGGTGACAGATGGTGTGTGCGATGCCGAATACTCAATTATTTTTGATCAGGCAGAGAATAGAATGCACGCTCAGAATGCTATAATGCTTTATTTGTCAGAAAAATAATTATATAATTTCACATCAAAACTTCGTTAAAAACAATGTTTATATAAAAGTGCCCTGCATCACATATTACAAAATGTAACATATTTAGATTAATAAGAATGTTTTTTGGAAAGAATCGAAAATATGTTTATTGCTGTTATTTTGTAAATAATGTGGGTTGAATTCATTATTTATCTTGACATCATGGCTATAAATTGACTATTTTTAGACACGGATGGGATTAATTTCCAGTGCTTTGTGTCTTTAAACATAGCATAAAAATAAACATAAATTTTTTTAATTTTTCAGCTTTTTCTGGAGTAGAAACAGCTGGCTTGACTATTCAATTATTTGCAATCAGTCAAAGATTGAATTGCGTAATAAATAATTTAGTAGTTAAGATAATTTAGTGTTAAACACTTAATGGAGGAGGAACCAATCATGTGTAAACGTAACCTACGCTTACTAGTCTC
>CAYNPP010000036.1:0-12191 GCA_964399095.1 uncultured bacterium
TTAGCAGATAGCCCTTGGCTCTATCAACAGCGGGGTCACTGGGGTATCCATACTGTCCCAGATTTCTGTTGCTACCATCTAATATAGGGCCAGCTCCAAAAGATTCTCCCACACTGTCATTATTATCTGGGACAAATGAAAATAAAAAACTACTGAGGATTATGTGTATAAGAAATATCATTTATTATAAATAATCTAATATTTGTTCAGGGAACAATTTCTTTTTATGAGATAAAAAGTCCTTTCTATTTATCCATTCTGCTTTAAATTTTCTTACACCTTCTATACCATTTATTATATCTTTTTGATAAATACTTTTATCTTCAAACTTACTTTCAAATAAAAAAATGATTTCATGCATCTGCTTTGAATTAAATGTAAAGAGACTCTCAAATATTGAGATAGTATTAATATTTATTATTTCAAGAGAAGTTTCTTCAAGAAATTCTCTCCTTATTGCAGAGTGTGCTGTTTCATTAAATTCAATGCACCCTCCTATTAATCTATAAAATTCATTATTCGTATTATCATCTTTTCTTTTATAAACGAGTATCTCTTTATCTCGACGTATTATTGATATTGAAACTGGTCTAATTTTATTTGTATATAGATTTTCTAGCATACCAGTGAGGACCCACCTCTTCTTGGATCAGCCACAGCTTCATTTTTACTTACAGCATTTACTCCACCAAAAAAAAGGTTTATGTCTGAAAACTCATTTATTCTAATATTATTTATTCCTTCTATATCTAGAGTTTTTATGATTTCAGGTTCAAGATGAAGATCTGCGCCCTCTAAATGAATTCTAGGAGCATATATTGATTTTTCTAAATCATATCCCTTGATTAAAAAATTAGACATAACTTGAATAATTGCGGACCTAATTCTATTACTTCCTGCGCTCCCTAGCACTAGTTCTGCACAACCATCCTTATCTAATAGAATGCTAGGTGATATAAGGGTTGGCATTCTTCTTCTGCCCTTCCAATTGTGGAAGCCAAGAGGATTTAAATCCTCTTCGCCTAACATATTATTTAAAATAATCCCTGTCCCAGGAAGAACATGCCCGCAACTCTCTCCATTTGTTGTTGTAATACTTGCAGCATTCCCATACTTATCCATTATACTTACATGTGTTGTAGATCCAAATCCAAGTTCATTATAATTGTTTATTAGATTCTTTTCACTTTTTATTAAATTTGAATAATGCTTTACTACATCTTCATCTAGTATTCTTTCTAATTGTGCAATATCATCTGGATTCTTATAGTAGTCATATCTTGCCATAGCCGTAGCAGCCATTAATTTTACAAGTAGTTTACTGTCAAAATAATAATTTAAATCTAACTCATAGAGTAGCTTATAAAGAAAAACAATTAAAACACCTCCAACGCTTGGAGATGGATTTGTAAAAAATTTTCGGCCCTTGATTGAATATTCGAGCGGGACTCTTTCAAAGACTTGATAACTATTTAAATCTTCCATACTAATTAAACCACTATCACCTATATAATCAACTAAACGCCTACCTAATTCTCCCTCATAGAAAGGTCTGTCTCCTTCTTCAGTAATCCATTCTAGAGTATCGGCAAAATCATTATTAGTAAAACAGTCTCCTTCACTAATCAATCTATCATTTTTATAAAATAGTTTTCTAGATGCTTGTGAGGTATTGAGAATATTGGTTAACAGACTTGTTATATATGATTGTGATTTACTTAGGGTGACACCTTTTTTTGCAATTTCTATGGCTGGTTCAGTAACAATATCTAATGGTAGTTTTCCCAAAACATTGTGTACATGAATAAGCCCCTTTATATTGCCAGGAATTGCAATGGAACCTTTACCAATATGAAAAAACTGTTCAGTATCACCAAAATCAATTTTTACTTTATAAAACTCAAAGTCATTATTTTTCTTTTTCAGAGGAGGAGCATCAACAAAAAAATCAAACAGAATTGGTTTTTTTCCAGGGATATACGTTAGCATTGCACCACCACCAGCCAAACTGGTTAGATTGACCTCTGATGTCATAGATGTCAAAACAGCAGAGATAGCAGCATCAAATGCATTGCCTCCTAATTTTAATATTTCTTCTGCAGATTCGCTAGCTTCTTTAGAACCAGTTGATATCATTCCCTTAGGCATTTGAATCATATGAATCTCAATATTTTTCTATCAATTTTCATTTAGATCTTTGGCTCATAGATAGTCACTGACTTTCCAGGATTATAGCAATAATAATGATTATATCTTGAATATTAATAATCTGATCTTCATTTATATCTGATGCTAATGTTTCGAATATATCTGCCTGATGTGTCCCAAGTATAATATTTATCACTAATACAACATCTAGAATATCAATGTTTTGGTCCTGATTTGCATCGCCTAATGTGTAATCAATATTTTCCAGATACCAATCATCAAATAGATTTTGTAGGGAATCAATCGGATCAATATGATAACCTACAAAATCAACATTATTAACATTAATATCTAAATAGAAGGTCCCTTGAACATCATCTGATTGCGCAAGACGTATAAATGCTGATAAAGAAGAGAGGCTGTCATCTATACAGCGTATATCTGCACCCGGAATATTCGCTCCCTGAAGAGAGGCCATTAATTTTTGGGATAAATCTCCATCAAACGATAGAAATTGATTTTCCATATTCTCTAGAATCTCACTCCCTAATAAAATATTCCCTTGTATTGCATATGTATCACCCAGAATATGTCCCTTGTAGTCACTGCAATTTTCCCCTGTATATGCAGCACTGCGACCTCCCTCAATTATATCAACAACTCCATACTGTCTTATTGATGGATTATTGGAAACATCATTATTAACTAGGTAGTCAATTATCTCAGCTGGTGAAGCACCATTATCCATTAGAGATGAAGCGTTATTTTGATTTGTTCCGTTCCAGTAAGATTGAGTATGGATAGCGCCCACTCCTGGATGGATATCACTTATAATAATAGAGCCACCTATGCATGATGCCCCTGCGCTTCCAATCTCACCAGTGTTTAGGTCTACAGCAACAATGGAGAAAGTATCATTAGAAAAAAGTAAAGATAAACTTAGAACTGTTATTAGATAGTTCAATTTTCTATGGTATTAGGATATTGCACATATTAGTCATTTTTTACTGTAACATCATCATTAAGCATAGATAGCCAGGTGCTATATTGATTGTTATTACCCTGTACAATATCCATATAATAATCTCTTAATTTTAATGTTATTCTCCCAACGCTTCCATCTGATATCAGATTGTCATCAATTGTTCTTATCGGAGTAATTTCAGACGCAGTTCCAGTAAAGAAAACCTCATCTGCATTGTGTAAATCTTCTAAAGAAAAATCATGTATTTGCGATTGAATATTTAAATTTCTACAAATTCTAAGGACTGAATCTCTAGTAATACCCAAAAGTATCGATGAACTCTCATCATTTGTATGAACAATGTCATCTTTTACATAAAATAGATTTTGACCTGAGCCCTCAGCAATGTTGCCATCAATATTCATTAAGATAGCTTCATCAAATCCTCTTTCTCTTGCCTCAGTTACTGAGAGCAAAGAATTCATATACTGTCCGCTAGCTTTAGCGGTTGTTGGCATTGATTTATTGGATATCTTTTGATATGGAGAGATTGTTACATTTACACCTTTCTCAACTCCATCCTCTCCTAAATATGCACCCCAATAAAAAGAAGCTATTGATATATTTATTGGGCACTTTTTGGGATCAACTCCCAAGGTATCATATCCATAGAATATTATTGGTCTAATGTAGCATGATGTTAATTTATTTGCCATCACAATATCTTTACAGCCTTGAATGATTTTATCTTTGGATAAGGTAACGTTCATTCTGTACAAGGAAGCAGATTCAAGGAGTCTATCTATATGATCTTCTAACCTGAAGATGGCAGGTCCTTCTGGAGTTTCATAACATTTTATTCCTTCAAAAACACCACTACCATAATGAAGGACATGCGACATTACATGTGTATTTGCTTCTTTCCATGGAATTATTTGAGAATTATGCCATATATACTTTGAATAATCTGCCATTATATACTTTTTTGAATTATGGTGTAATATACAATATTAGGAGTATAATATTGATTAAAAAAGCAAGCTATAAAAACATTTATTTTAATTTATCAGTATAAAATCTTATCTAGTAGAAGAATACATTACTATTTTGTTTTTTTAGTCTTCTTTCCCTTGACTTTTTTAGTTTTGTTTTTTGAATCTCTATCTGCACTATTAACTTCTACACTGTTCTTAGTACTGCTATCAATTTCTTTATCATTTGTACTTTTCTTGATTTTTACAGGCTTCCTTGGGTCAGGATGATTCATATCTTTTTTATTTAAGGGCTTTACATGTTTCCTTTTAACATTTTCAATTTTTTCAGGATATCTTTTTTTTAGGTTTTTAATTTTTGATTTATAAGATTTCCTTAGCTGATTAATTTCTCTTTTTGTTTGTTCTTTTAATCTAGTCTGCTCCCTCTGATGTTTTTCTTTAATATCCATTCTTCTATTAAGGAACTCCTTGTTTAATCTATCAAGTTCCATCTGTAACTGTGGATCATCTGTCTTTATATTATCAATAAAAGTATTATTTTCTATTGATATATCTTTAGCCTTCACGTCCACAGCTTGAATAAATGAAAATAGTGACAATAATAATAAATATCTCATAAGAACTCCCTTTTAATCTATATAATAAACTATCTAAACCTTAATATGTTTCCATTTGCCTTGATTTACTCTAAATATAATTAATATTGCTTCTAAAAACAAAAATACTCCAACTGCAATCCATGGCCCTGCTAAACCTAAATCTAGAGTAATACCTAAAAAATAACACAATGGAACGAAAACTAACCAATTAACAGCTATACCCATATAGGCAGTAAATTTGGTGTCTCCTGCGCCAGATAAAGCAAACCATAAAGTTATGGCTGTTGCATCAATAAACTGAATCCCTCCAACCCATGGCAATATCTTTATTCCCATATTGATAACTTCAATATCCTTTGTGAACAATGGAACAATATAATGTGGGAAGAAGATAAAAATCATACCCATGGTTCCCATAATCAGATATGCGCCTCTTAAGCCCTCAGCCATTGATTGCGAGGCTTTACTAATATTTTCTTTACCTAAATATTTCCCTACAAGTGTTGCACAAGCCTGCCCAACCCCCACAGCTGGTAGAAATGATGCATGGGCGATGGCAAAAACAATTTGTGTCGCCGCGAGTTGTGTGGTTCCTATAATACCCATAATCTTATAAAAAAGAATAAATGCAGTGTTTATAGATATTTCACTGAAAGATTGTGGATATCCAATAGAAAATTGAGTCCTCATCATTTTTATATCTATTTTTGTATTAAAGACTTTATATTTTTCTCTTATTTCCCTCTTAAATAAATATAAAAAGTAAGCAATCATCATAATTATTGAAGAAAGCAAAGTTGCTATTGCTGCTCCCTTTACCCCTAGTTCCTTAAAATCATACCATGACCACAGTAACGACAGCCAACCTATACCATGCGAATCAAAGTATATGCAAATATTTGAATATCCATATATTAAACCTGCATTTAAATAAATATTTAATAAATTGGAGATAATTGTAACATACATCAATATACTTGTTTTCTCAATCCCAGTATAAAATCCCTGGAATACAAAAGCTGAAACAGAGAAATAAATGGAAAAAGATACAAGTGATAGATAATCAATACAAATAGGAATCACCGCTGGATCTTCTAGAAATAATCGAACAATAAAATCACTAAAATAATATCCAATAAGAGACAATGGTATAGTTATAAAGAAGCACATTAATTGAGTGTTTCTTAATGCTATACCGCAATCATAAAATTTGTCCTGACCAAGTCTCCTTGAAGCTACAGATTGAGTTGCTATTCTAAAGCCAATACCTACACTAATGGCTATCCAGATAATCATGCCGCTCATTGCAACAGCTACAAGAGGATTTTTTCCTAAATGACCTACCATTGCGGTATCTGTTATATGCATAAAAACTCTGCTTATGTTGCTTACAATAACAGGGAGAGCAAGAATCATCACCTCTCTAAATAATGGCCAATCTGGATTTCTAATAAAATCCTTAATTTTAAGAAGCATTAATGTTCTTAATTAGCTGTATATAGAACTGTATCATTTCCAGATATTCATTAACTGAAATTTTTTCATTGTGGCCATGAAACATTGATAGTTCAGAAGAGGAGAGCTTAATAGGCATGAACCTGTATATATCTTTTGATATTTTTTGAAAATGCCTAGAGTCTGTTGCACCCAAAACTAATCCTGGAGCAACAATCACTTCTGGAAATCTTTCTTTAATTGTTTTATGTATAACATTGAAAGATGGGGAGCTTATACTTGAAACTTTTGAGGGATTACTTGAGCTATCTTTATCAAGGACCCTAAACTTTATGTCATCATCATTTATTATACTAATAACATGATTTTTAACATCATTTATGGTGTTACCTTGCCTAATTCTAAAGTTTATTGTTGCCTTTGCTGTATGAGGTAAAATATTTGATTTATGACCGCCCTTTATAATAGTGGGGGCCATAGTTGTTCTAACCATCGCTGGAAATGTGCTTTCCCATTTAGATAATATTGATGAGGATAATAGGTAGGAATTAGAAAAAATAAATTTTTCTTTCGAGCTAAGCTCTGGCCCTATATAATCAATAAAATACTTGATAGGTGAAATTAGTTCAGAAGGCATCTGATACTTTTGAAGTTTGTTTATAGCGCTTGCTAACTTTCCTATTGTTGTAGCATCACCTGGCATTGAAGAATGGCCAGCATGATATTCGCTTGTTAATTCAATTGTAACGTATCCTTTTTCAGCCACTCCAATAATAGCTACAGGAGAATTAACGTCATTAAAAATATCTTCAGTTATAATCGAGCCTTCATCCAATACAAAGTCAAAGTACACACCCTCTTCTTCTAGGGTATTAGCAATAACACCATTACCCATTTTACCTGAATTTTCTTCATCATGACCAAAAGAAAAATATATATCACGATTTGGAGTGAATCCATTAGCTATCAAATACTCAATTGATTCTAAAATAGCTATTAAACTTGATTTATCATCAATGGTACCTCTTCCTATTATATAATTATCCTTAATAGTACCCGAGAAAGGATTTTCAGACCAATTCTCTATATCATCTGCGGGGACTACATCGATATGCGCCATAAGAAGTATAGGATTAACAGGAAAATCTTCCTGAGACTCCCATTTTAGTAATATACTATAATCTGAGAATATTCTTTCTGAAAGAGAATTAAATGTAAGTGGGTATGTTCGTTTTAAAAACTTATGAAATGAAAGGAATGTAACTGCATCAAAATTACTTGAATCATCATATGATACTGTTTTATATGTTATTGATTCTGATAAATTTGCTAATGCATCAGCGCTGTTTATAAAAACATCTTTTGTTTGTTTTACGTTTATCTGTTTAGATGTGAAATTGACCATATTATTAGACATCCAAATAAACAGACCCAACAAACAGACTACTATAAATATTATAAATTTCTTTATCATAAAGGATATATACTATTAATCAATGAAATTGAAGTTAATTAGTTCCAAATCAATGAGCAATGATTTTATAAATAAAAAATAATATTTGGCTAGCTGTTGATAATTATATCTACAACAAGGATTACATCTAGGATGTCTATTGTATAATCACCATTTACATCTGCGTTGGGGTCATATTCATCTTCAAAGATAAGGTTAATCATTGAAACGATATCAAGAATATCTACCTGGTCATCACAATTAATATCTCCAGTTTGACAGGGCCCCCCACCTATGTTTGGGCTACCTGGCGTTGGTAAATTAAATAGTTGCCATGAGTAGCTTCCATCAGTAACCCTTCCGTAGGATATATCGTCAGATTGAACTTGAAATGAAATTTGATCAATCATATTTAGGTCAGGGTCAAAAAATCCAATTTCCTCACCAGAGTTAGATAGTTTAAAGTTCGTATGTAGAGGACCTTGTTCTTGATCCTCATCTGCCCATATTAAGATATAGCCTTCACCTGAAATTTCAATCTCAGGAAACATCCATTTAGAGGGGTTATTAAGATTGTCTGTTAAAAAATATCCACCAAGGTTCATTGAGTAAGGAATATTATAATAAATCTCTATCCAATCCTCGTATTCTCCTGCCTCATCAGCTATAACTGATTCATTGTCTGCTAAAAATTCATTGATTACTAATATATCTGAATTATTTTGTTCTCCAAACACCGCTCGGATAGTGTCATCCTGTGTTAATGATAGGGCTATGTTTGCAAGTGAGTAGTCTGAGATTGGATGATTATTTATTTCCCAATGATTAAAATCATCTGCTTGAGTGGGAATAGCTTCTATAAGCATTTCTATTCCACCATGATAAATTCCTGTCCAGGGATACTCAGAATTATCAATTTCAATAGAATTAAATTTAATTTTTCCAGCGTCAACAGGGTATACATCCAATGTTACATTATATGGACCTGTTAAATCGTAGCATGAGTTCATCCCTTCTGGAAGATAGTCTATTCTATCACTAACAAAGTCTTTAATTTTGTTGACATTGGAATGCCATTCAATTGGATATCCTCCCCACCGTAAAAAATGATGATTCATATCAAGTGATATAGAGTTTTCAATTTCCTCAATGAGACCTATCATTTCTTCTTCTTTGAAAGCTGTATTCATTAAATCCATATATCTCGTTAGATAGTATTGGTTAAACTCCTCATTTTCTAAGAGTGCATTTAAAAGATCAATAATTTTCAAGGGGTCCCAGGCCGTAATATCTTCGGGGTAGCATGGTTCCGCATCAGGATCATCGTTAGGAATGTCAGTGTAGTTTATATAGTGGTTAAATGTTGCGTCTTCATCCCACAGTACAAAACCCCATTTTTGGTGGCTGCCATTTGGATCTAGACCTCTCCATACGGATGTGTTCCAATTAATCCAATCTGTGCAAACAACAAAGGAATTAATAAGTACGTAGTCAGCAAGGCTTGTTACATCTATCTCATTTGTCACATGCTCATAGTTACTTTGGATAGAAAGATCATAGTTATCTGCATAGCTACTTATTGTATTCCAATCTGAAATGGCATCATTCCCTCCATATTGGGCCCATGTGTTTCCCCAATTCATAACGTACTGTATGTTATATTTATCCTGATCATAATAAAAATTAGTATAGTCTGAGTCACTTACTTTTTCCCTTATAGAGTAGACACCCCAAAATAGTCCATTAACATAAACAACGGTTCGTTCTCCTCTACGCATATCTAAATTTAAATTATGTTTATTAGCTGTTTTATGAACAATTAAATCTCTCATATGAGCACTAGAATCTATTCCAGAGTAATTATCATCTCCTGAGGCCCTAATGATTATTCTTTGAAATGCCTCTCTATCAGAAAGAGTAAGTAATTTTTCATGAATTGCATCATGGTATCCCATCTCATCTCGCGCAATGTAGTCGAAGCTTCTTTGAGGAAATTGCCAAGAGTCCTGGCCGTGCTTATTATACTCTCCATATCCAAAAGCAGTTCTCATGCCATCAGAATTAAAATACTCAATCGTTCCATGTGGCCTCAAATACTGATTACCATTCAACATATCAGTCATCTGGTACCCAGAGGTTGATAATACAGGGAGATTATGATTCTCATTAATAAAGAATGTATTAAATGTGATAAAGCTTGGATATACATCACCCCCTCCAAAATAATCATCCGGAATCACAATAGCTTTTACTATTTGTGTAGAGGATATTAAAAATGTACTGGTATAGAGATAAGATTCCTCCGTTGGCTCTGTCCCATCTAGGGTGTAGTATATCTCTGCATCTTCCTCTTCTGTTGATATTTGAAGATAGACACCTCCCTCATAGAAACCTGCTGAAAAATTCATTTCTGGTTGATAAGCATAGGAAATATAGCTAGTGCCCTCATTCATTTGATTTTTAGTTGGGTTGGGAAAAATTTTCCATTCTTCTGAACCATCTGAACTTCTTCCCATAGAATGTTCTAGCTGTGTCATATGTAACTCAAAATCATTTATAATGCTCCCACTTGGATCTGTTAAGACAACATGCTCACGCTCCTCTTTAGTTTGCTTGAGCTTAAAGCTTGTGTGTATTGCATTCAAACCTCCTTCATCCCTACCTGAACACCAGAAGGTTCTATATCCATTTCCATTTATATTTGTTCCATAGGGGATCATCCACTTTGTAGGTTCATCAGGATCATCGCTTAAATAGTATCCGCCTAAGTCTATACCATCACTACTTGTATTATAGAGCTCAATCCAATCTTCTTCTAATGAATAATTATCAGTGTAACCTGTTAAGTTGGATGCGGAGTATTCATTGATTACAACCTGACAATAGGTTACAGTTATAAAAATTATAATGTTTAATATAAATATTATTTTTTTCATTCTTGACTATGGTAGCATTAACGATAAATGTAAAGTCATTTTACTGTTAATAAATTACGTAATTTTCCGTCAAAAAAATATAACTATTAAACAAAATAAGTATCAAGTTGTTACTTCATAATCAACATTGATTTATTTAAATTAAATAGTAAATATATTTAAGAGCTTAATTTGAGAATTAACTATAATATTCGTTGTATGGTACTATTTTTGTGTACTTTGTTGCATCCTATTTTATATTCACAGATATATATCAATGAGATAATGTCATCAAATACTAATATAATTTTTGATGACTTTGGAGAAAGCTCTGATTGGATTGAACTTTATAATAGTTGGGATTATCCAGCTAGTATTGGTGGCTATGGGCTCACTGATGATTCAACCGATTTATATAAATGGACGTTTCCACCAACAACTATAAACTCAAATGATTATCTGCTTATTTTTGCATCAGGGGTTGGAACAGAGAGTAATGTACAACACTGGGAGACTATTGTCGACTGGGGAGATACATGGACATATTACATAGGAAATCAGGAACCTCCTCTGAATTGGAAAGATTTTGGATTTTTAGATGACAGTTGGTTGAGTGGCCCTAGTGGATTTGGATATGGAGATGGAGACGATGCTACGATAGTTCCCAATGTCATGTCAGTATTTCTTAGAAAAACTTTTTATCTAGATTCTCTGGGGGATATTGCTGAAATTCTTCTTCATGTTGATTACGATGATGCATTTGTTGCATATATAAATGGTATTGAAATTGCAAGGAGCAATATCGGTGATTCATCGGATGGCCCCCCACCCTATAATCAAGGTGCAAATGAATGGCATGAAGCCGTCATCTTCAGTGGTGGTTTCCCAGAAAAATTTGATGTTGACTTGGAAAGTACTCCACTTCAGGATGGAGAAAATATATTGGCAATTCAGGTACACAACTATAATGAATCCTCTTCTGATATGAGCCTGATTCCATTTTTAACGCTAGGACTTAGTTATGTACCAGATACCCCTAGTGGTGCGCCGGACATACTAAACTTAGATGCATCTAGCTTGCATGCAAATTTTAGAATATCATCTAACGGAGAGGAAATCATATTAACTGACCCATTATATAATATAGTTGATCAAGTAGATTCTATTGTTATACCTAATGACGTCTCATTCGGGCGAAAGCCTGATGGAGATGAGTCATGGTTGTTTTTTGATGAACCTACACCAAATTCAACTAATAACAATTCAGTAGGCTTTGAATCTTCATGTCAAGCACCTCAATTTATATCAGATCCAGGATTTTATAACGGCTCTATCATTGTCAGCATAGAGCAACATGAGGATTTCTATCCAATCTTTTATACAGTGGATGGCTCAGAACCTACAGATAATTCAAATATCTACTCTCAATCAATAAATATTAGTGAAACTACTGTTTTGCGCGCAAGCGTTATACATCCGAATTGTTTATTTAGTGAAATTTCTACGGGTTCGTTCTTCATTAATGAGGATAGGAACTTGCCTATTATTTCGCTTACCTCGGATCCATACAATCTTTTTGATAATGAATATGGAATATATGTTATGGGCAATGATGCTGAGTGGAACTTCCCTCATTTTGGGGCAAACTTTTGGGAGGACTGG
>CAYNPP010000037.1:0-12002 GCA_964399095.1 uncultured bacterium
TGTATCTTTTTGCATCCATTATCTAAGCTAGTATTTGATATAAATTTATCATCTACATTAATGAATGCTATTCCATCATTATCTAATGAGTCAAAAATATTTTTCTTTTCAATGTAAATTTCTTCTATAGAATTAAAGTTTCCTATATGAGCCTCAGAGATATTAGTTATCAAGGACATGTCTGGCTTTACTATATCGCATAGGTATGCTATCTCTCCTTTTTTATTTGTACCCATCTCAGCAATAAAAATTTGATCATCTTTTTCAATTGCAAAAACTGACATAGGCATTCCAATAGTACTATTAAAATTACCCTTTGTATAGGCTACTTGATATTTTGTTTTAAGCGTATGGAGAAGAATCTCTTTTGTTGTTGTTTTCCCATTTGATCCTGTTATTCCAATTACCTTGCAATCCATTTTAGATTTGTAGCTCTTAGCTAAGCGTCCTATAAAAGAAGATGAAGAGTCAACTCTAAGGATATTGTCATTATTTGAATCAACCTCATTTATAATTATAGATGCACCATTTTTCAAGCAATCATTCATAAAATTATGCCCATCACTTTTGCTTCCTTTTAGCGCTATAAAAATATCATTTTGTTTAATTCTTCTTGAATCAAAGGTGATACCATTGATTGATTCCATGTCAATCTGTTTATTGAAAATTTCTTCTAAACATTCACAAAACATTTTTTTATCACCGATATTAATTCTCATCTAGCTCTCTTTTAACAGTGTCAATATCACTATGATTAAGTCTTAAATCTCCAATTAACTGATAATTTTCTCTACCCTTTCCCAAAATTATCAGTATAGTATTTGAATCAACCATTTTGTATCCTTTTTGAATAGCAGATACCCTCTCATTAATAATTTCATGCTGATTCTTTTTGAACCCCTTGAGTATATCCTTATTAATAGTATCAATCGATTCGTTTCTAGGGTTATCTGTTGTAATTATAATATGATCAGAATGTTTCTCTGCTATTTCTGCCATTAGAGGTCTCTTTTTTTTATCTCTTTCGCCTCCACATCCAAAGATTGTGATAATTTTCTCTTTATCCTTTATCTCATTAAGTAATGAAAAGATATTATTATATGCATCTGGCGTATGAGCGTAGTCAATAAATATTTTTTTATTTTTTGTGCCAATAAACTCTAAGCGTCCAGGTACAGCAGAAATAGATTTTATTGAATTTATTATATCTGTAATGGGAATGTTATTTACTGATGCTGCTGAAACTGCTGCCATTATATTATATATGTTATGCTTACCTATTAGATTTGTTTTAAACCTATGATTACGATCAAATATTGATAGCTCAAATAACATTTCTGTAGCGGTAATTCTGTGTGAAGCTGGATATATATCAGCTTTACTACTGAACCCATAAGTAATAACCTTAGATTTAGTATGCTCAATAATCTTTCTAGAATAATCGTTATCAATATTTATTATTGAGTAGTCATTGCTTTTTAATTTTGTAAATAATTTGAGCTTTTCTTGAAAGTATTTATCCATGCTGCCATGAAAATCTAAGTGCTCTTCAGATAAATTAGTAAAAATAGCTGTATTAATATTTACATCATCCATTCTGTGCAGAGCAAGTGCGTGCGACGATACTTCCATTACAACATTCTTAATTCCTCCGCCTATCAATTTGTCTAATAAATTGTGAAGTTCTATTGACTCTGGCGTGGTGAACCCAGTGTTAAGTATCTCAGATGCAGAAATAAATCCAAGTGTTCCGATGCTTCCTGTGCTAAAACCATTATCATTTAATATTTTATTTAGAATAAATGTTGTGGTGGTTTTTCCATTGGTCCCGGTGATTCCAATGGTATTAAGCTTAGATGAGGGGCTCCCATAGAAGTTATTGGCAATCTTTGACATCGCTTTTCTTGTATTCTCTACCTTTATCAAAGGAATTGTACATTTTTTTGAAAATTTTCCATTTGCAATGATTGTTGATGCTCCATTTGCTATGGCTTCATCAATAAAATCATGTCCATCCATGCTCTCACCTGCTATCGCAATAAATAAGCTTCCAGAAGTGACCTTTCGTGAATCATATGTAATATCCTTGATATCCTGTTTATTAATCTCTCCATTAAACTCAATGTCTTTTAATATTTTCACTAATTCCATTTTATTTATATACTTTTATGAGTGTTTTTGTTCTCTATTATTAGATTTTGATTAATGATATTTGTATATATGTTTTGAATTATGGGCGCGGCTGATATGTTTCCGTAGTGCTTGTAATATTCAGGAGAATCAACTGAAATCACACAAATCAATCTTGGGGAGTGAGATGGGAATATTGATGCAAATGAAGAAATAAATTCAGTATCAGAATATTCTCCATTAATTGATTTTTCTGCTGTCCCGGTTTTTCCAGCAATCTTATATCCAGGGATTATAGCGTTATCTCCAGTTCCACTTTTAACCACATTTTCTAGTGTATTTAATACATTTCTACTTGTTTTATATTCCATTACCTTCCTGATTACAACCGTATCATCCTTTTTTATTATCTTATCATCAATTTGCATGCTTTTAATAATTTTTGGGGATAGTAGGTATCCACCATTAGCTATAGAGGCATAAATCATAGCAAGCTGGAGATTTGTTACTGAAATTTCTTGGCCTATTGATACCATAGAGTGGGATACTCTAGACCATTCTTTAAGCTTTCTAAGCACCCCTCTTTCTTCGCCAGGTAAAGATATATCGGTTTTCACTCCCAGTCCAAACTCTCTGAATGAATCGTAAGTTATCTCTTTTCCAATGATATCAGAGATCTTTGCAATCCCGATGTTACTTGAATATATAACCACTTCCTCAATGCTTAGTGTGTCGTGAGGCTCATGGTCTCTAAGGCTTCTGCTTGTATTTGGAAAATAATATTCACCATTTTCACAGTCTATCTGCAAGGTATCTGTGTTTTCTGATTCTTTAATTTTTATATATGGTATAACCTTTATTGTTGATCCTGGCTCATATTGAAACGATACAACATTATTCTTAAAATTTTCTATTGGGTACTGACTGTAGTTGTTGGGGTCAAAAGAAGGTGCGCCAGCCATTGCTAGCACTGATCCAGTGTGGGGATCCACTATTATTCCATTTGTTGAATTTGCGCCAGATTGGTTTTTCCCTAGTTCAAGAGAATTGAATAGAATTCGCTGTAAATCTATATCGATTGTCAGATATATATCATTCCCAGACAGGTTGTCATTTTTTCTTTTAGATAAATTAGATTTTTTTAATACACTTTCAATTTTTTGCTTTCCTTTTAGATGTTCATTGTATTTTATCTCTAAACCAGATTTTCCCTCACCTGATTCATCTACGTGCCCAATTATATGAGAAACAATTTTACCGTATGGATAAAATCTCTCTCTCTTTTTATCTATATTTAAACCATAGATTTTCTTTGCCGCTCTTGCTAGCTCATCGATATTATCTATAACAATATTCTTTTTTATTCTTAGGTAGTTAGTTTTTTTGGACATTATTATTTTGTCAATTTCTTCATTATCCATATCAAAATAATCAGTGAAAAAATCTTTTATTTTTTCATGGTCAATATCTAGGTTTGTATTTATCCATATATCTGCTTTTGTGATATTTACAGCCAGAGGGACTCCATTTCTATCGTATATGTTTCCTCTTTCACCCTCGATCTTTTCTTTATATTTTATTGTTTTTTCTACTTCATTAGAGTATTCACTCGCGCTTAGTATTTGTATATAGAAAAACTTTATTAATACAAAACCACCAAAAATCAAGAGTACAGAAATTATTTTCTGAACTCTTTGTTGATGAAATAGATAGAGCCTGCTCATGCTACCTCACTACCACCACAAGAGATTCAGGTAGCGGGGAGTGCATTCCTAGATTCTCTACTGCAATTTTTTCAATTCTACTCTGGCTCATTAATTGGTTTTCTTTTAATTTTAAACTGTGAATATTGTCCGTGATAATCTGACTCTGTTTGTTTAGGCTTGCTATATCCTTTTCAATCCTCTCACAATCCATTTTAACAGTTATAAAAACAAGTGATAATATGGTTACCAGCATTCCCAGAATTATTTTATAACTAAAGCTCATGAGCTTGCCCTCTCTGCAATTCTTAATTTTGCGCTTCTGCACCTCTTATTTGTTTTTACCTCTTCCCATTTTGGGGCTATTGCTTTTTTATTTATCAGCTTTATTTTTTTATCACAATGCTCAATTTGATCATCTATATAGCTTATAAATCTACTGTCCCCCCTAGAGAAAGATTTAAAAATATTTTTCACCAGCCTATCCTCAATCGAATGAAAGGTAATCACTGCTATCCTACCGCCATCATTAAGCAAATCAATTGCCTCTGATATCGATGTGTATATGTGATGCAGTTCATTGTTTATTTTTATTCTCATAGATTGAAAAACACGAGACAGTGTTTTATTTAAAAATCTTTTCGGAACAACATCTTCAACAGCCTGAACCAAATCAAAATTTGTTGACATGTTGTTGCTGCTAGCATATTTTTTAATGGAAGAGGCAATTTTTCTTGAGCCCCTTTCTTCTCCGTAGTTATAGATCGTGTCGGCAATCTCTTCTTTTGTTGATGAGTGTAAATATTCCTTCAAATTATATCCGTGGCCATCCATGTTCATATCCAATTTTGAGTCAGTCCTGTATGATAAACCCTTATACCCTGAGTCAACTTGGTAGGAGGAGATACCAAGATCAAATAAAATTCCATCTACAGATTTTATACCAGTTTTGTGCAATATTGATTTTATGTTTTTATAGTTTGACAGATGTAACTCAAAATTGTCACCATATTCAGACAGCTTGCTGCGTGAATACTCCAGGGCATAAGGGTCAAAATCAATACCTATAAGCTTTCCTTTATCATTCAATATTTCAAAAATTCTTGATGCGTGTCCGCAAAAACCAATTGTACAATCTAAATATATTCCGCTTTTTTTTACCGCTAGTCCTGACACTGTATCCTCTAATAAAACTGGTACATGAGGATGGGTGCCAGTATCATTCATTTATCAGAAGCTTATATCATTCGCTAAATCATCAAAACTATCATTAGCAATATTATCTTCATCCTCAATCGTTAAAGGATTCCAAATTTCAATTTTATTTATCATTCCAATTATAATTACATCTCTATCGATGGATGCAAATTTCTTAAGATTCTCAGGTACCACGACCCTGCCTTGCTTATCATACTGAACATAGGATGCGTATCTGACAATTGATCTTACAAACTTTCTGTTCATGTTTTTTATTGAGCTCAATGATGCGAGCTCTTTTTCAACTTTGTTCCATTGGTATAGTGGATATAGAACGATGCACGCATCAAACCCCCTTGTAATGACAAAGGTTTTATCATTTATTGGGTCTAACGCTTTTCTGAATTTTGCAGGTATGTTTACCCTGTTTTTAGAGTCAAGGGTATTATCATATTCACCAGCAAATCTTATTTTAATAGAGTTCATTTCGCACACTTAATTATTATTTTAGGTATTTCTACCCACAACCACCCACTATTATATTACATTAAACCACATATATGCAAGGATAATTTATTAATTATAGGGATTTACCTTTTTTATCCTCCTGAAAATTTAGAGGGCGAAAAAAATAGGATGTGCTATATATATTTATACTAAACTAATATTATTGGAGATTTATGAAACTTCTAGTGGCAATATTTATTGAGAATTAATATGTGATTTGCTTGTAGATTTTGTAGAAGAGTCTCTCTTCACTTGCTAGAAAATTTCCTCGTATAGACTGCTCTTCACTTCCAAAAAAAGTATTTAAAACAGTGCCATTTAGTTTGCATGTGACATGGCTAGCACTCCATATGTCAAAGCTAATTTCATTCTGAACATTAAATATTAAAATTTCATCTTTCTCTACAATTTTATTTGTAACCCTCTTGTCGTTTGTAACGTTTATTTTCGTCTTGGTGTGAGGGACTATTGTAAACTCATATGGAGGTGAATCTGGTAGAAGGCGAAAATCCTCTAAAACAACATTTTCTGCAATAAATTCTGCATTTGTTAGAAGGATGTCATTTGGAAGCTCCGAGTAGCTTTCCTCTACAGTAGCTGGTGCGTCATTTTCAGCCACCTGACTAGAAATTTCGGGTGCAGCATCAGACTCACTATTCTTTTTGCTTATACTGTTAATAACATAAAAAATTAAGATTAAAGAAAGAACCGTTACGATTATAGTGATAACCTTTGAAGTTGGGATTTGACCTAGATTCAACCCATCTTCATCTTGATCATCGGAGCTATCAGTTGACTCTTGATTAAAAGTGTCAGGCTTTTGCTCCTTTGGTTTTACTCCAACAGTGAAAAACTCAAAATCATTCAAAGCTTTCTTGTCATCTACTCCTATGTATCGACAGTATGATCGCAGGAAAAGCCTCATGTACACAGCAGGCAGGCACGAGAAGTCACCTTCCTCTATTGCAAGAAGATACTTAATGTCAATTTTTGTAAAATCAGATATTTCTTCTAGAGAAAAATTCCCTTCTTCTCTTTTAGTTTTTAAGGCTTCATAGAATTGTTTTTTATCATCCATTGTATCTATATATTATCATTTGTATTGTCAGTATTCAAAGAAAATTTAAGCGCACCACGCTGCTTCAAGAGAAGAAATATTTTTGAAACTGGAAGGCCAACAACATTAAAAAAACAGCCATCTATTGATTTGACAAATATGGAACTAAAATCCTGAATTCCGTAGCTTCCCGATTTATCAAATGGCTTATATTTTTCAATATAATAATCTATATATTCATCATCCATTTCATAGAATTTTACTAGTGTTAAATCAGAAAAAGTAGCGTTCAATCTACTTTGGTTGTGTATGCATGTGACTCCCGTAATGACCTGATGGGTCCTGCCACTAAGGGCTTTTAGCATCTCTACAGCATCCTCTTTATTATCAGGTTTCTCCAAAATCTTCTGATCAAGCACAACTATTGTGTCGGCTGCTATAATAATTTCTTCATTATATTTATCTGAAATACTATCAGCTTTTCCTTTGGATATTGATTCACAGTATTTAGCAGGATCCTTTTTATTTGAAACAGAGCCCTCATCAAACAGATGGGAAACGCATCTTAATTCTATATCAAATTGAGATAATATTTGTTTCCTTCTTGGGCTTTGTGAGGCAAGAACTATTTTCATATTTTAGGAATTTTAATTCTAATTATTGTTCCTGAATCAGATGACTCAACAACTGAGATATCACCATGATGAAGATCGCAGATAATCCTTTGAGTTAAACTCAGGCCTAACCCCCAACCTCTTTTTTTTGTGCTGTATCCAGGCTTAAAAATATTATTCCAATCATTCCTTTTTATACCCTTGCCATTATCAGAGAAATTAATTACTAGCTCATCCCCTTCAATTATAGCGTTGATATCTATCTTCCCTCTTTTAGTTTTTATTGCATCTATAGAATTTTTTATTATGTTTTCAAACGCCCAGCTTAGAAGAACGGGGTCACCCATCACCTTTGCATTTTTCTTTATATTTAGGATGATATTTGTGTTTGAACTTTTTGGCAATCTTTCTGCCATATACATAGTCACCTTTTCAAGCAAAGATTTCATTCCAATTGGAGCCAGGTTAACCTTTGAACCTATTTTTGAAAATCTATCGCTTATTTCAGATAATCTCTCAAGGTCATTCTTCATTGAACCTAAAATTTTATTTCTTTTTTTAACTAGCATCCTGCCCTTAAGCAGCTCAACCCAACCCATTAATGATGAAATTGGTGTCCCAAGCTGATGCGCCGTCTCCCTTGCCATTCCAGCATAGATAGAGTTTCTTTCGTTTGCTCTTATAAGCTGAAAACCAAACAACGATATGGAAATAAATAGCAAGGCAAACCCAATTTCAAGATAAGGTAGCATTGATATTGTCTTGATAATTTTTTGATCACCATAGTGTATTTTACTTACAAGGATAGACTCCCCTTGCCCATTAACTCTTGTAATATCAAATGGACTGAATGTTTTATCCATTTTCTCTACCATCTCCCATAGTCTATTACTTTTTTCAAGAGGATTTTCTGTGTCAGGGATATCTATATTCATGGTTGCATATATTTCATCCCCAGTGGTAATGATTATCGGAAAATTAAGTGATGGTAGAAGTATGTTTATTATAAATGCAAGTTCTTCATCAGTGGAGTTACTTATTGATTCGCTGTATGACTTAGCAATTTTCTCAAGCTGCTGTCTGTTCCCTTCTCTTAAATTAAAAATGATTGTGGCATTAATCCATAAAATTATAAATGCCATAGTTACAGCAAAAATAAATAGAGCAAGCTTAATGCTGGTCTGTAACTTAAATTCTTTCATTATCTTTTTTTATGTATGGGAACACTATCATTAATAGTAGAACAAGTGATGAAAAGTAGGTAGCTATTGAACCTAATTTTATATCAGGAGGATTAAACCTAAGCGTAAGCTCTTTCTGCCCACTGGGAACCAATAGCCCCCTTAGAAAGTTATTAACTTCAATTATCTTTGCGTTATCAACTCCCTCTATCTCCCAGCCAAAAGGAAAATAAACTTCACTGAGTAGTATCATGTGCATCTTATCCTCTTCTCCTAGGGCATTGTATGAAAGGGTTATTTCATTTGGAGACCAATGTTTAATTTCTACTTCTGAATTGGGACTATAATCAATCACTGTATTAATCTTATTAAAATCCTCAATTGAAATAAATGAGTTTGATTTTATGTCAAACTTTTTTCTTTTTAGAAGCTTGTATCCATCTGCTCTAGATTCTACAAAATTTAAGTCTGATAGAAACTGCACCCTAGGCTCAAACTTAAGATACTCATATAAATATGCATCTAGATATCTGAAATTATTATAATATTTACCACTTTGGACCTTTCGTAGAGACAGCGCATCAGCTTGTTTATCAGAAAACTTCTGGGGAGAGAGGAAATATTTTACATTCATTAATTTTAGAATATTTTCAACTTCGGCCTTACTATTTATAAAATTCTCATATATTGATAATTTTGCCGGGTGGTATCCATCTGTACTTTCAATATTAAATGCAACAAGCCTATTATTCTGCTTAAACTCACCAACAGGAAAAACCCTGAACTTAGTGTTGTCAGAATCAAGGTAATCAATTATTTCTCCTGGTTTAAATTGTGCATCTAGATATTTTTTTTGTTTTATAACCGATGGTGAGTACCCTTGAGTCTTAGTAATAGGAATTTTAGGAGGTTCAACAATTTTGCTATCTACCTTATAAATATCAATAAAAGAAATGCATATAATTACCACTGGAAGCAAACTCTGTTTTACCGTCCCTGATTGGACTAATCTTATTAATAATAAAAAAACAAATGAAAGCATGCACACAATGTATAGATCTATTTTAATCATGTCAGTTCTATATCCATTTATAGTCGGATTCTGAAACTGACCTGCACCAGAAAAATCTTGAAAATTATATAGGCATAACGCTATAAATATAAAGAATGCTACAGGAATATAGAAAAAATTCAATATCTGTTTTTCATTAATATTTTTTATCAAGCTATTCATCCCAATAGCTGCAAGCGATATAATACAAAACTGAAATACTACCAATATCATTGATGGAACTCTGAATTTGTTAAAATATGGAAGCCAATCATAGAATATACCATATACAAAAAAATATTTTCCAAAGGAAACTAGCAGCGACAGCAAAGCAACAACAAGAAAAAACCATCTTAATTTGTTGGAGCTCTTGTAAAAAGAATATAAGGCAAGAAGAATAATAATAAAGCCAATGTAATTCGGGAAGTTTGTCATAGGCATGTATCCATAGTATGATTGGTCACCAAATCCAAAAGAAGAGGGAAAGGCAAATGTAAGCATCTCTAGTGGATGAAGAGACCAGTTTGTTGCATATCCAATTGACGCCCCCCCACCATCTGACATCCCTCTATTAGAGAAGGGTGCATAGTTCAAAAGTGGCAAATATATCCAAAGTGACATGGCTATCCCAAAAATCATGGAAAACAACAAGCTGATGTAATAGTTAATATTCTCCCTCAGCTCTTGATTTACAATTAAAGAATATAGAATATATATTCCCATAATCATCCACGTGTAGTAGGCAATCTGTACATGCGCTCTTTGAAGCTGAAGCCCAAGGATTAGAGCTAGAATAGCTGAGTTCTGCATGGTGCAGCTATCTTTTATTCTTAAAAGAGACCACATCACCCACGGTATATATGTAGCTGTCATCACTTGGCTTCCGTGTCCATGCACAATCATAACCACCATCCAGGGCATAATCATAAATGAAATTGCTCCAAATAGAGATGAGTAGTAATCTAGCTTTATCATTCGTAGAAAAAGATACATTCCCAGCCCACCAAATAAAAAGTGGATAAGAAAAGTCCAAAACCATGGAAGGCCGATGTATTTAACAGCTGATGTTATATAATGAGGGAAATAATACGATGAGATGTTCTGCATTGAATGAGTTGAGGGCAATCCACTAAACATCCACGGCATCCAGAGTGGGTACTCGCCGTATGTTTCAGCTGCTTTATTGATGCCATGTGACACAGATTTTGCAGATAATGCATCTGAGCTCAGAAATAGATGATCTGAGAACATTACTTTGTAAAAAAGTGCTGTACACACTAAAAATAGAATACCTAAAATTTTAAAGTTTGTGTGCTTCAATTATTATATCCCATCATATCTACCAATGCTCTATAATTTTTTTCTAATTTTATAAGCTTGCTATTATCTCTGTATGCATATGCTCGGCTAGAATCTATATCTACAGCACAGTCATCTACCTCTTTTGATGAGCAATCTATGCCACAGAAATCTAGCATCTCTCTTATTTTATTCTCTGGGCTCAATAGAATATCTTCATATCTGACTACCCTTGAATTTGAATTAATATCCTCTATAATGTGCTTGTAATATGTCTCAGTAAGCTTAAAAGCATCATCATAGCTATTTAGAAGCATACTAGAATTATAATTTGTATGTGAAATAGACAGAATCGCCTTAATTATATTAGAGTATTTTTTTGGTTTTTTTATGTCATCTGCGACTTGATTTTTCTGACGTTTCATCAAGCTTTCCACGGTATCAACTGGATGGCGAACAATGTACAAAGTTTTTATGTCAGGGAATATCTCTCTCCATATTGAAGAGGTAAATGTATTCCGAGGGTCCTTCCACCCCCAGGGAGATTTAATATTTTCAAATGACCCCTTACTTATCAATGAGCCCCATCCAAAATAAATCGAATTAGACCTACTGTCTAAAAGATCTTTTAGCTGAATAAGAATATCTTCTTTTATCTCAGAATTTAGATTAGAAAAATCTCTGGGACTATCCCAAGAGGAACTTAAAAGAGACATCATCCAAATGTTTATTCTCTGAAAAAATATGGATTCGCTATTCGAATCTAGTTTGTTTCCAATCTGCAAGCCGCATTTCTTAAGCAGCTTCGTTGTCATTGAGGTGCCAGAGCGATGCATGCCAGCTATCATGATAGGAGAGGTGTTAAATTTATTAATCATAAGATGTACCAGCCCTTAAGGCTAATGCCTAAATGCTCTTCTAGTAGCTTGGTTTGATTATTGTTCCACATTATGTATTTATCAGGCAGCGACTCCAGTTTACTATTAATATCATCTCTTAATTCTGATTTTTGATAGCTTCTTGAGTTAATATAGTTTACTAAATTTTTAAATCTATTTATTAAGTCATCAGAAGGGACTACCAACTTAGCAGCCTTCTTAAAGAATGAATCTTTATACAATAAATCACGTATGACCTCAGATTTTACCTTTTTCCTGTAATTGGAGTAGGGTAATTCAATTTCAGATAATCTATCATCTATTCCCATAAAACTACAAATTGATTTTATGCTATCTTTATCAGAAACAAACTCTTCAAAATTAA
>CAYNPP010000038.1:0-7970 GCA_964399095.1 uncultured bacterium
TTCCTTGTTTGAGAGGCTAATTTATTTATCTTATTGGTAATTAACAATTAATTAATAAATCTTCAATAATCTGTACAAAAGCACTTGTTCCTACAAGTAGAGCTTTTTCATCAAAATCAAAATGTGAACAATGATGTGGAGTTTCTAATGGATTCCTATCTTCTGGTGAGGAGCCAACAAAGAAAAAACATCCTGGTATCTTTTCTAAATAATAACTAAAATCTTCTCCTCCCATTGATAAATAGGGATCAAAATTTTCATCCTCAATTATTTTTTTAGAAGCATTTAATACAACATTTGAGCATCTTGGGTTATTTATTGTGGGGGGGTATCCATCTTTATATTTAAGTTTAATTTTTGCATTAAACAATTTTTCTGTTCCAGCTACCATTTCATTCATTCTTTGCTTAATTAACGACCTATTTTCTTTAGTATATGCTCTTGTAGTTCCCTTTAGAGTAACTCTATCAGCGATAATGTTAAAATTATATCCTCCATTAATCATTCCAATTGTAATAACAGTACTCTCTATAGGATTTGTATTTCGGCTGACAATTGTCTGCAGAGAATTAACTAGATGAGATGCAACAACAATTGCATCAATTGTTCCATGAGGAGCAGCTCCATGTCCACCGCTTCCACACACCTCAATTTCAAACATATCAGCAGCAGCCATTATAGGGCCTTCTTTAACTCCTATTGTCCCAATAGTTTGATAGTTCCAAAGATGAATTCCATATATTTCATCAACACCATTCAGAATACCTTCATCAATCATATACTTAGCACCTGCGGGACCTTCTTCTGCTGGTTGAAAGATTAATTTAACTTTCCCTTCAATATTACCCTTTAATTGATTTATAACTCTAGCTGCTCCTAGCAACATTGCAATATGTCCATCATGACCACACGCATGCATAACACCATCATTGACTGATTTATAAGGGACATCTGATGTTTCTTGTAATGGCAGTGCATCCATATCTGCTCGAAGCGCAATAGTCTTACCAGGTTTTGATCCGGTAATTAGTCCTGATACCCCAGTCTTTGCAATACCAGACTCTACATCTATCCCCATATCTGTCAATTTATCTACAATAGTTTTAGAGGTATTAAATTCTTGGAAACTTAATTCTGGAAATTTATGAAAATATCTACGATTCTCAATAATTTCATCTTTAATTTTTTTAACCCTAGGATGCAAGTTTATTTTATTCATTTAATTTTCCACCAATATTAAAAGTATGCACATTTAATTTTCCACTAAATTAATGTAAGTTATTGTAATTTAGAATCTAAATATTTGTAATTAATAGGAGAATTTATGAATATAAAATGGGAATCAATTAAGGCATTTGAAGATATAAAATTTGAAAGAGGCAAGGGTGATGCATCTGGGATAGCAAAAATTACAATTAATAGACCAAAGGTTAGAAATGCTTTTAGACCGCAAACAGTATTTGAATTAAAGGAAGCATTTAATCTTTCTAGAGAAGATAAAGAGGTCGGAGTGATAATATTATGCGGAGAAGGGAAAGATGCATTTTGTTCAGGAGGTGATCAAAAAATAAGAGGAGATGCTGGATATATTGGAGATGACGGGGTTCCAAGATTAAATATTCTAGATGTACAAAGGCAGATTAGAACAATCCCAAAACCTGTAATCGCGATGGTTGCTGGGTATGCAGTAGGTGGCGGCCATGTTTTACATTTGATATGTGATTTGACAATTGCTGCAGATAATGCAAAATTTGGACAAACGGGCCCAAAGGTTGGCTCATTTGATGGTGGATGGGGTGCTTCCTATTTGGCGCGTGTTGTTGGTCAAAAAAGAGCGCGAGAAATATGGTTTTTATGTAGATTTTATGATGCAGAAACTGCGTATAACTGGGGGCTGGTAAATAAAGTAGTTCCGTATGAAAAGCTTGAGCATGAAACTGTAAATTGGTGTCAAGAAATACTTGAAAAATCACCAATGGCAATTAGAGTATTAAAAGCAGCGTTGAATGCTGATTGCGATGGGCAATCTGGTTTACAGCAGCTTGCAGGAGATGCGACATTAATGTTTTACATGACAGAGGAAGCTCAAGAAGGTAGAGATGCGTTTAAGGAAAAGAGAAAACCAAATTTTAAAAAATTTCCACGATTACCTTAATGCATGATTCAATCAGATCACTTTTTATAGCAATAAGAATAAAGACCCTCTCTGCATCAATTTGTCCAGTTTTAATCGGTTCATCTCTTGCGTTGAAATATGATAGTTTTAATTTTAATATATTCTTTTTTACTATTTCAGCTGCACTTTTAATTCAGATAGGAACTAATTTTTTTAATGATGTATATGATTTCCTAAAGGGAGCTGATAATAAAGATAGATTAGGCCCTCAGCGAGCCGTCCAATCAAATTTAATCGCACCCAAAACAATGATAGTGTATGGAGCTATTAGTTTTTTAATCGCTATATT
Organism: uncultured bacterium; assembly: GCA_964399095.1. Lineage (GTDB taxonomy): Bacteria > Fidelibacterota > Marinisomatia > SCGC-AAA003-L08 > D37C17 > TMED161. Next base: position 2,466 of record CAYNPP010000038.1, read on the forward strand.
TTGCGGGGTCCCATTGGTTATAGCGGGTGGATGGCCTATACTAATTATTGGCCTTTTATCAATTGTCTCTGGTTATTTATATACAGCTGGACCCTATCCATTGGGATACAATGGATGGGGAGATATTTTTGTTTTTATATTTTTTGGACCTGTAGCTGTTTGTGGCACATATTACCTACAATCTTTTAATATATCATCGATACCAATATTGTATGGGATTTGCCTTGGAGCACTGTCTACTTGTTTGCTATGCGTAAATAATATTAGAGACGTTAAAAATGATAAATTGGCAGGGAAGAGAACTATTGCAGTTAGAGTTAGCCCTCATTTTGTGAGATGTATTTTTTCCTTATTGCTAATTTTGGTTAACATCTTAAATATATATATATATACTAAGCTACCTGCTTCGTACTACATTTATTCTCTTGTAATTATTTTCTTAATTTTATCATTAAAATTATCCTTGAATATATTTAATAAAGATGGAGAAGAATTAAATGATACTCTAAAGCAAGTATCCCTTCTAATTATTTTTTTTACTATTATAACTTTACTAAATAATGTGTTATGAAAATTGACTCCATTGATATAGTTCCATATGAATTGATTTTTGCTAATGAATACAAAAACTCCATAATGAGTATAGACAGTCGGAAGGGGTGGATTATTAAAATTTCTTCTGATGGAGAGGTAGGGTATGGGGATGCATCGCCACTTGAATTATTTAGCAGTGAAAGTAGTTCACAGGCAAAATTTGGTCTAGAGGGATTTAAATTAGCAATCGACTTAAAGCAAGAAATAACTTTTGAAGAGTTAGAAAAGTTATCAGAGGCTCATGGTGAGTCGCAACCATCTGTGCAATTTGCAATTGAATCTGCTATTTATGATTTGTCATCAAAACTTCAGCAGCTTACACTTAGAAAACTCCTTAATAGTTCCTGCTTGGACAGAGTAAAAATAAATTATTATCGTGATCAAAAAATAAAACCATTCGATGATATGATTATTAAAATTAAGATTATTGATAACAATATATTTAATCAAGTTGAAAAAATAAATAGAATATTAGATGATTATAAGGGTAAGGCTAAATTAAGATTAGATTTCAATGGTAGCTACGATCTTCCAAGAGCAATTAGAATTTGTAAAATGATAGAAGATTTCCCCATAGATTATATAGAGCAGCCGCTATCAAAGGATAACTACGAAGACATGTATGAGCTGAGTTTGCATACTAATATTCCTATTGCAGTTGATGAAATGGCGACTGATAGAGATTCCATATATAGAATATTAGATTATCAGTGTGCTGATGTATTTGTACTTAAACCCATGCTAATAGGTGGAATTAGAGAGACTGAGAAAATAATAAAACTTATAAAATCAAATGATAAAAGAGTTAATATCAGTTCTCTTTTAGAGTCTAATGTAGGCAGGTTAGTGTATTTACAAATGTGCGCTGCATTTCAGATTAAAGAAGAGTGTGGCGTAGCAACAAGTGTTTTTTTTACTTCTGATATATGTGATTTCCCAAAGGTTGATAAAGGGGAGATAGCCCTAGGCTCTGATTATGGAATTGGAACAAATGAAATCAATATATAACATTTTACTAGAGTGGGGAGAGAAGAACCCCCAATTTGAATTCATTGATTATAAAAAGAAATACACTATAAATAATATTTTATGTGAGATTGAATCAATTTCTAAATCTCTTAAGTATATTCCTGATAGTAATATAGGAATATATCTAAAATCTCCCTCTGATATAATGCTTATATATCTATCATGTATTAAAGAAAATAAAATCCCCATTATATTTAGTTCTAGATGGAGCAAATTTGATATAGACAGCGCTATAGATAAATATAAAATAGAACATATAATTTCTGAATGGAGTAACAAGAGCTATAATAAAAAAAATACTAACATTTATTATTTTGAGGAGCTTATTAACTCATCAAGAGGATGTGCCATAATTGAATCAAAATATATAGAACGTGATTATGAAAGTATATTGTTTACATCAGGTACAACAGGTTTTTCTAAAGCTGTCTGCTTGAAAAGAGAAAATTTTTTTCATAGTGCAAAATCATGGAACGATAGAATTAATTTTAGCCCACAAGATAAGTATATTTTGCTTTTACCAATGCACCATATTTCAGGGTTATCTATTTTATACAGGGCAATATACTATAATTTTAAAATTAATATAATTGATAACTATAAAGAAATAAATGGAACAGATGGGACCATAATCTCCTTAGTTCCATCACTTTTAGAGAGAATGTTAGATGAGAGAAATTATGTAAATGCACTAAAATCTTTAAGAGCAATTATTATTGGGGGAGAGAAAGCAAGCAACAATCTTCTTGAAAGATGTCTTGATAATAATTTAAATGTATTTGTGTCATATGGTATGACAGAGACGTGCTCTGGAATTTCAGGTTATTGGATAAAGGACAGTCCAAAACATCTAGGCTCATCGGGATTGCCTTTTAATGGAGTAAAAATTTCAATTACTAACAATAATATATCAATAGATTCACAAATGAATATGCATGGGTATTACAAGGAAAACAAGCTTACTAATCCATTTATTTCTAATGACATAGGATATATTGAGAATGATTATTTATTTGTGACTGGTAGAGAAGGCACTATGTTTACAGGAGGAGAAAAAGTTAATACGGATTATGTTAAGAGTGTATTGTTAAAAAATAAAAACATTAAGTCTGTAAATATAAAAGTCAATAAAGATAAAACATGGGGAAACTCCCTCATTGCAGAAATAAAAACAGAAAATATAATTTTAAGTGAAGCAGAGCTCATTGATTGGTGTAAAGACAGATTGCCTATGTATGCAGTTCCTAAAAAGATAAATTTTCGCTAGCCCTTTTGTAACAAAGTGTTATATGAATCATATTTTTTATTATAATAATATCTAATAGATTATTGTCTATGAGATTAAATTATTATAGGACTACATTTTTTAGCGTATTCATGCTAGCTTTTCTTCTTTTAGCATCTGAGGCCTATTTTGTTGTCACAAATAGCAATAGAGGAGAATTTTATGCCGAGGGAGAGCCCCAGGATATGTCAAGCGGGCTCTACAGCTCCTATATTCATTCTGAAAACCATGACTATTTAAAAATGAAAGCAAAAGGGGGAGTGCTTGTTGATTTTGATTTAGATGGTGACCTTGATTTAACCTACGGATACAGTAATTCTTATTATTTTAAAAATGATAATGGAGTATTTGAAGATATTACAGAAAACTACTCCATTGATTCACAGGGTAGCAGGGGGATGGTTGCTGGAGATATTGATAATAATGGCTATCCCGATATTCTTAAGTGGAGATTTCAGGAGTATGACGAAATAGACTCTTTACTTTATCAAGGTGGATACGCTAATTATTCAAGGATGGCCCATCATCTGCTTATGAATTCAGGCTCACATGAATTTTCAACTGTCCAGTATCTTGCAGAAGAAAATCTGCCATTTTTACATAGCCAGGGATTGCTAGATTTCGATCTAGATGGAGATCTTGACATTGTAGCAATTGAAAAAGAAGGTGATGAGCAATTTTATATTTTTAAAAATAACGGACTAGATGAAAATGGAGAAATCATTTTTGAGGAAGTATATAGTTATATTCAGACTGATGGAAGCACCTCAAGGACACTAGCCATAGCAGACTTTGATAACGATGGTGATCAAGATGTTTATATACCAAGAAAGTATGGAATAAATTGGCTTTTTGAGAATCAAACTTTGACTGGTAGTTATGACAATGTTGTTTATAATGAAGACCCCAACCCTCTTTTTGTAGAGGTCGCATTAAGCAATAATGTCCATGATGATTCATTTGGAGATCTTAGAAGCATGGGGTATGGAGCAGCCTGGGGTGATTATGACAACGATAATGATTTTGATTTATATCTTTCCAATTGGGGTGCCAATAAACTTCTTAGAAATGATTTAAATAATTTTTCTGATGTAACAGACATTTATAATGTTTCGTCTGATTCATTGAGCAATGGAGCAGCCTGGGGAGACTTTAATAATGATGGAAGATTAGATTTATGGTCAGGTAATATTAGAAGAAATGATGATTTATATATAAATGATGGAGACATTGAATGGGGGAATGATTATAGCCCTAACTATTTAACTGCTACACAGGATATTGTTGCTGGTGATTATAATAACGATGGTTGGCTAGATGCATTTACTCCAGGACTTGAAATGATTAATCCGCCAATAGGGCCAAGATATACAAGTCTATTGTATAAAAATATTACACCTGACTCTACAGATTTAGGTTATAATTGGATAAAAATTAATTTAGAGGGGTCTAATAATGATATTATGAACAGTGGATGGTCCTCTAAATCAAACAAATCAGCAATAGGTGCCCGAGTTATTATAACACTTTTTGAAGGTTCAATTCAATCTAGAGAAGTGATTTCTGGAAAAGGACATGGAAGCATGGATGCGCTTGAGCTTCACTATGGTTTAGGCTATTCAAATCAAATTCAAAATATTATAGTAAGATGGCCTAGTAGAGATGAACTGACTAATCAACAGAAAGTGACTGTATATGAAGGGCCTTTCTATGCGAACGAAACCTACAGAATTGTTGAAGATTTAGGGTTTGTAGGAAAAAAGGGTGATTGCAATGAAGATGAAAGTATTGATATACTAGATATAATGTCTTTAATTGATATCCTATTAAATGATTATGAGTTGGCCCCTCAGGTTTATTGGGCTATTGATATGAATTATTCAGATGATTTGAATGTGCTTGATGTTACGAAGCTAGTATATTTTGTTTTATTTCATTGATAATTCTATGAAAAATTTATTCACATTATTAATAATACCCCTTTTGACTTTCTCTATGGGAGCAAATTGTATAGATGGAATTGAAGTTGAGTTGTGGGATGAGTGTTACGATATCCAGACTACGTTTAAATTGAATTTATCAGGCAGCGGACTAACTGGAGAAATTCCAACGCAAATAGGTGATTTTATTAATTTACATACTATAGATCTATCTAATAATAGACTCACAGGTGATATTCCTTCTGAAATTGGTAAATTAATTAATCTAAACTTTCTATACTTACAAGATAATCAGCTATCAGGTAAAATTCCATTAGAAATAGGAAATTTAATTAATCTAAATAGATTATTTTTATCTAGTAATAATCTTATAGGAAAAATTCCACAAGAGATAGGGAACCTAAAAAACTTAGCGTATTTATATTTATATAAAAATAATCTTACGGGAACAATACCACTAGAAATAGGAAATTTAGTTAATCTATATAAAATTGATTTATCATCTAATAAACTATCAGGCACACTCCCATTAGAGATAGGTAGCTTAATAAAATTAAAATCAATGAGATTATTTAGTAATCAGCTCTCTGGAGAGATTCCCAAGAGTATAGGGGAACTACAAGAGCTAGAATTTTTGTTTTTACATGACAATAGATT
>CAYNPP010000038.1:8070-10495 GCA_964399095.1 uncultured bacterium
AGAGTATAGGGGAACTACAAGAGCTAGAATTTTTGTTTTTACATGACAATAGATTTTCAGGAAAAATTCCTAATGCAATCATGCAACTTGCAAAGATTAAGGATTTGAGATTAGAAAATAATAATCTTGAAGAATAATTTTATTTATTTTTTATAGACTAAGTATAATATCTAAAAGAATGTTTAAATCCTGAATATTTGAGACTTCATCTGAATTAATATCTCCACAATCTAAATAATCACAATCCTGGCATAGAATGTAATTATATAATAAAAATACAATGTCATATATATCAATATTAGGATCTAAATTGGGGCTGTAGTCACACAATTCAACACAATCTCCATCAGAATCAATTGGAATATTAAATTGACACCCAATTGAATTTTGTATATTTGGCATTGTATTTATTTCCCAATCAGGAAATGCATCTAATGATTGAAGCTCAAAAATTAAATCTTGTGATTTGTCATATATAAAAAATTTAAGAGGATCATTCTGGCTAGGGAATTGAGGATTATCTCCATCGTTGCCTATCGCAGGCACAAAGGTTATTGATTCCTGAAAATATGCCCATCCTATACACTGTTCCTCATATAAAACTCCAATAGCATCTCTGTGATTGCTCTCGGCAATCTCATTATTAATATAGATATTATTAAATGTGATTATTGACATATGGCTACTGCTGAAAACTTCCCACCCTGTCTCAGGATGCACCCAACCCCTATTATCTGCAATTGCGTTAGAGAGTAAAAAAAATATGACAAATGAGATATGATTTAGCATTATAATTAATTATTGTAATAATATTATAAAACTTAACTAATTTTGTGTTCTATTAAAAATAACTAATAAACATGATTATTGTAATTGACAATTATGATTCATTCACATACAATTTAGTACAATATCTTGGGGTAATTGACTCCGAGGTTCTTGTATTTAAGAATGATGAAATTTCAGTTTCAGAAATAAAGAAGCTATGTCCAAGGAATATAATTATATCTCCTGGACCAGGAAGGCCTGAAAATTCAGGGGTTTCAATTGAAGTAGTAAAAGAATTTAAAGATATTATACCCATATTGGGGATATGCCTTGGACATCAAGTTATTGGAATGGAGTTTGGAATGAATATTTTGAATGGTAATAATATATATCATGGGAAGACATCCAAAATTTTTCATAATAATGATATTATTTTTAAAGGAACCCCATCACCATTTGATGCAACAAGGTACCACTCACTAGCTACAGTTGAGGGTAAAAATATAAAGGATTTAAGTGTTATTGCAAAGACAGAATCAGGAACGATAATGGGAATTAAATATATTAATGCCCCTGTATATGGATTTCAGTTTCACCCTGAATCCATACTAACTGACTATGGCCATAGAATAATAAAGAATTTTTTAAGATGCAGCTAGTTGGGAAAATATCGATTCCAGGGGATAAATCTATATCGCATAGAGCGTTGATGATCGCATCAATCTGCAATGGAAAAAGTAAATTAATAAATATTCCTAATTCAGAAGATATTAAGTCAACTATCAATGTTCTAGGAGAATGTGGAATTAAAATTGATGTGCATGATAATACCGCTTTTGTTGTGGGTGACACATTTATGCATCCTTTAAATGATCTTTACTGTGGAAATTCTGGAACTACAATGAGGCTGATGGTTGGATTGCTATCAGGGATAAAAATAAAAGCTAGATTTCTAGGCGATAAATCACTAACCCAAAGGCCTATGGGTAGGATTATTGAACCTCTTACAAAAATGGGGATTAGTATTAATTCTAATGATGGCCTCCCACCATTAGAAATATATGATTTCGAGTCTCATGGGATTGAGTATTCTCTTGATATTGAAAGCGCACAGGTAAAGTCTAGTATTATACTTGCAGCGCTGGGAATTAAAGACTCACAGTCTAAAATTAAGGGAAAAATTTATACAAGAGATCATTTAGAAAAAATACTTTATGAAATAAACTCTGATTGCATATCATTAGATAGTGATTCAATAACTATAAATGGAGGAATGAATTTCGAGGCATTTGATTATAATATCCCTGGGGATATATCTTCAGCAGCATATTTAATTGGGCTTGCATCACTACTAGAAGGGTCAAGATTAGATATAGAGAATATCCTTCTAAACAAAACAAGACTTGGTTTCATTAGAGCTCTTAAGATGATGGGGGCAAATATAAAAGTTGATAAAATGTATATGGTTTTTGGGGAGGATGTTGGCAGAATAACAGTTGTGGGTGAAAAAAAACTGACAGGGTGTGATTTTGATGCTAGCATGACACACTCCATGATTGATGAAATTCCAATACTATCACTCGCATGTTCCCTCTCAAATGGGACATCAAATATAAAAGGGCTGAGTGAGCTAAAGTTTAAGGAATCAGACAGGCTT
>CAYNPP010000038.1:10505-11970 GCA_964399095.1 uncultured bacterium
AAAGGTATAAAGGATATACTTACCAGGCTTGGTGTGAAGATAAATATTGTTGATGATTCCATACTAATAGAAGGTCAAAATAAGTTGTATTATACAAATAATATTTCAAGCTATAATGATCATCGTTTGGCGATGATCATTCACCTTAGTCAGATTTTATCAGGAGTAAATACAGAGTATGATCAATGTATAGACATTTCATTCCCAAATTTTGATACACTAATAAAAAGCGTAACTATAAATCAATGAAATTTGCGGTAATAGGATCTCAAACAAAAAAATCACTAAGTCCAAAATTGAATAACTGGATATATAAATGGATAAAAGAGAAGCATTCATACGGTTTTATTCAGATAAATAATCATCAACTAGATAATGTTATTGGTGACTTAAGAAAAAATAAATTACATGGAATTAATGTAACAACTCCATTTAAAACAGATTTACTAAAGTATGTAGATTCAATCGATGAACTCTCAAAAAATATTGGAGCTATAAATTGCATACGTTCAATTAATGGAAAACTAAAAGGATATAATACAGACTATTATGGATTCTCGAAATTAGTAAAGTTACATAATGTGGATTTTGCAGATAAAAGTATTTTAGTCCTTGGAGCAGGAGGGGCATCAAAAGCAATATCAATTTACCTTAGGAATCATGTATTAGATTTTTCAATATATAACAGGACTAAATCTAATGCTGTAGATCTAATCAGAAATCTTGAAATACAAAACATGTGCAACCACATTGAATCCATGGATGAATTGAACTCATTTGATTTAGTGATTAATGCACTACCATCAGAAGAAAATTGCTACAATTTGATTATTTCAAACTTATCTAAAAATGTAAAACACCAAACATTTATTGATATAAATTACAATTCACACGGTGTATATGAATGGTCACAGAGTAATATTAAATACATTGATGGATTATATATGCTTATTTTTCAAGCGATAAAATCTAATGAGATATGGATAAATAATAATTTACCTCTTAAGGTTGATTATGTTAAGTTACATAACTTCTTAATGGATGAATAAATGTTAGAAAAAATTAAATATCTTACTGCTGGCGAATCTCATGGTAAAGGTTTATTGGGTATCATAGATGGTTTACCATCTAATATAGAAATTTCAGAAGACTATATAAAAATACAACTTTCAAGAAGACAGATGGGGCATGGCAGAAGCAATAGAATGAAAATTGAATCAGATTCTGCGGAAATATACTGCGGAGTAAGGCAGGGCATTACTCTTGGGGGGCCAATTGGATTAATAATTAACAATAAAGACAATAAAAATTGGTTGAATGCGATGGCTATTACAAAAAATGATTACAGCAAAAAAATAACGCTTCCTAGACCGGGGCATGCTGATTTAGCTGGTATTATGAAGTTTGGCTTTGAAGATATTAGGAATGTAATAGAAAGATCATCTGCTAGGGAAACAGCGATGCG
>CAYNPP010000039.1:0-11823 GCA_964399095.1 uncultured bacterium
GTTTTCACTGACTTTGATGGGGTGCTTAGTGACTACAGCTCTCCTTCTCTATCAGGGAATTCATACGACAGAGATGCGGACGGGGTATTAGAGGCCTCAGTGCTGTCAGATATAGAGATATCAAACATATCATCAAGCGGAGATGTTATTTCTTTTATATTAACCGCACCGGAAAACACAAGTAGCTTAATGGCCTTTGCTGGTGGCGTTGAGGCGGTTTACCCTAATATATACAAGCCTGGAGTAAAATACAGTCCAGACAGAGACGAGTACCTTAAAATAGTTCAGACACCAATCATGAACAGTTTCCTGGGGATGGTTGACAGTTTAAGGCTGAGTATCTACGATATCTACCACACATCTTTAATTGGGGCAACTAACCTGTACTACAGCAAGGAAATTCCCATTGATTTTGGTGATAGCAGAGAATTTGGATCCATCGATATAAACACTGATGCACTAGAGCTTAGCGCTACGGGAGATTATTTTATTCAGATAGAGTATATAGGAGAGGGCTCTGCGATACCGGCTGAGATTGGCTTTCTTGGAGATATCGATGTGAGTGGCGACTCATTTTGGAATAACAGCGGATCACTATTCTCTGCAGGAGCAATTGATTTTTCTATTAATATTATAACATCAATCTCTGATAAGTATGACTCCGATGAAGATTTTATCTATATTCAGGAAAGCTATCCATTTCCAAATCCATCTTCAAGCACGATAAGCATATACATCCCCCCATCAGCAGAGAATCAGGATGTTGAAATATTTAATGTTTTAGGTTCGAGGGTACACAGCGGAGTATACTCTCCATCTACTTTACCTCAGCTAATTACGATACCCCTAGGAAGCTATTCAAGCGGCATCTACTTCATGATTCGGTGTGATGAGGAGCACGAGTGCCAAAAAAATAAATTTACTATAATTCATTAATTTAAAAATATTTAAGTCATATTACTTAAAGTAATACATTAAACTTTAAGGCTTTATAACTTTGAATCTAAAAAGGGATACTAGATAAGTATGAGTGAGGATATTGAATTTAATTTTCAGATATGTAATTAATTATATCTTGTATAAGAATAATCAGACAAACTAAATTACTTCGCTTTTGTAAGGCCCTTGTAGTTCAATCGGATAGAACAGTCGCCTCCTAAGCGATAGATCCCCGTTCGATTCGGGGCGAGGGTACTAAAACAAAATTAAGGAATAAAGTATGGATAAACATGAAATAAGACAGGACCCGATAAGAGAGAAAATTTTTGAGTTTCTAAATTATGTAGAGAACAATAGAAGCGTCCTGATAGGGGTATTAGTTGGTATCGTTGCTATTATTTTAATTGTCAGTAATATTGCATCAAACAAAAAGGCTGCGCTTGAAAGTTCTTCTATCGAGTTTGGGAAGGCAGTAAGTAACTCTGTCTCTTCTGGCGTTGAGCTGACAATTCCAGAGTTTGAAGGTATAATGAGCAGCGGAACTGCAGAGACTAAAAGCAATGCCTTTGTCTACCTTCTTGATTATTACCATGCATCTGGAAACACCGATAAAGTTGATTCATTATTAAATTTAGATATTACAGTGAATGATGATATTCTAAACTCAAGAATTTATTTAATAAAGGGTGACAAGGCTTTAAATGACATGGACTACGATAAGGCGTTAATTAAATATAAAAAAGCCATTGATCTTAATCCTTTTATTGAGAATGCTGTGGACCTTAAAATTGCTGCTATTTATATTGAAAAAGGAAATTCTAAAGAAGCAAAGTCTATCATTGAAAAGTTACTAGAAGATGATGATTTAGACTATCAAACTAAGAATGATTGTGAAAGATATTTATCGATAATAAATCATAGCATTTAATTAATTTTTGATTTAAGTTAAACCGCGAGTATTATTGCGCAGAAAGTGGGAATCTATTCCCACTTTCTTTTTATTAAGACATTTGAAAGGAGTTTTAGTTTTGATAAGTAAAGACATTATAGATGCTTTCTCTGATCTTGCAAAGGATAGAGGCATTGACAGGACAAGTCTAGGTACGATAATAGAGGACCTCTTTATGAATCTAATTCACAAGAAATATGGTGAAGAGAGAGAAAATTTTGATGTTATTGTAAATATGGAGAAGGGTGAGATTGAGATATATCAGGAAATGACAATTGTTGATAATGTTTCGGATCCAATTGAAGAGATACACATTGATGAGGCAAGAAAAGTAGAAAAAGATTTAGAGTTAGGCGACCCCTATATCGGCTTGCTTGACCCAGAAGATTTTGGTCGTAGATTGATAAATACAGGAAAACAGTTCCTTTCTTCAAGTATTAGAAATATTGAGAAACAGGCAATCTATGATGAATTTAATGAAAAGGTAGGAACCATTGTAACTGGATACGTAAATCAAATACAAAGAGATAATATTTTTATTACTTGTGAGAATGCTGAGCTTGTGCTTCCAAAAACAGAACAAATAATAAATGATAGATACAGAAGAGGAGAAGCTTTACGAGGAGTAATCATGAGTGTTAATGTTACAGTAAAAGGTCCGGAAATCCTTATATCTAGGTCAGATAATAGTTTTTTAGTGAAATTATTTGAAATGGAGGTCCCTGAGATAGAGGACGAAATAATTGAAATCAAGGCTGTTTCAAGGGCTCCCGGTGAAAGAAGTAAGGTTGTTGTATACTCTTCTGATATGAGAGTTGATGCAGTAGGTGCCTGTGTTGGTATGCGAGGGAGTAGAATTCAATCTATAGTAAGAGAGCTTAATGGTGAAAAAATTGATATTGTGAATTGGAGTGAACAGCCAGAAGTTATTCTTTCCAGGGCTATTGCTCCAGCGAAGCCAATTCACCTGTTGCTTGATGAAGAAAAGCCATACGCAGTGCTTGTTTTTGATGATGAAGAGCTATCAGTTGCAATTGGTAGAAATGGTCAAAATATCAAGTTGGCAAGCGATGTTACAGGTTTCACTATCGATGCTATTAGTGAAAGTGAGTACAATAAGCAAAATGGCATACTCGACCCTAATGATTTAAGATCTTATGACGGGTTTACGGAAAAACAACTCGAGTCTCTTGAGGGTAATGATATCAAAACAAAAGATGATTTTATAAATAATAGAGATACAGTTCTTCAAATAAAGGGATTTGGAGAAAAAACATATGAAAAATTAATTCTAAAATTGGACACAATTAAAGAAAATGCCGAATAAAAGAATTTATAATATTGCCAAGGAATTAAATATCTCTCATCAAGATATTATGGGTTTCTTAAAGGATAAAGGCGTTCAGGTTGATAGCCATATGTCTCAGGTTGAGGATGATGTCTATGAATCAATTCTATCAGAATTTAATAAAGAGAGACTAGATGTTCAAAGGTTAAGAAAGGAACAAGCTAGGCAAGCAATTATCACTTCAGAGAATGAGACAAAAATAACAGAAATAGAAGAAGAGAAATCAGACTCTAAAACATCTACAGAAGATAAAAAATCAAGTTTTGGTTTAAAAATAATTAAAAGAGCAGAAAAGAAAACAGAAAAAGCTACAAGTAAAACAGATGCTGTGTCTGATAAAGATAAAAAAGAAAATCAAGAGGAACAGCCACCAAAAAGAAAGCTTAAGCAAATAGATATTTCTGCTATTGCAGAGAAAATAAATAAACCCAAACCTGATAAAAAAAATAAGGTTGATAGCTCTGTTCTAAATAAAACTATCTCAACTGCAACAAAGAAGAAAAAGAAGAAAAAGAAGCAAGCGGAGCTAGTAGATGAGCAGGGTGCCGATTTATCTAATAAGATTAAACTTCCAGAGTTTTGCACCGTAGAAGAGTTAGCACAGACAATGAATGTTAAATCACAAGATATTATTATGTCTTGTATGGGGCTAGGTCTAATGGTGACAATTAATCAAAGACTAGATATGGACACTATTACAATGGTTGCAGATGAGTTTGGTTTTGAGGTTGAAACTCTTGAGGAGTATGCTTCTGATGAAACTACGCTAGTAGAGACAGAAGATGATATTAAAAATGCTACTGAACGAGCTCCAATTGTTACAATAATGGGTCATGTAGACCATGGTAAAACATCACTCCTAGATTATATTAGACAGGATAATGTTGTGGCAGGTGAGTCTGGAGGGATTACACAGCATGTAGGTGCATATGAGGTTACTTTAGAATCCAAAAAGAAGATTACATTTCTAGACACTCCAGGGCATCAAGCTTTTACCGCTATGAGAGCAAGGGGTGCAAATGTTACAGATATAGTTGTAATTGTTGTCGCAGCTGACGATGACGTAAAACCACAAACAGTAGAGGCTATTGACCATGCTAAGGCTGCAGGAGTACCAATTATAGTTGCAATCAATAAAATAGATCTTCAAGGATCGAATGCCGATAAGATTAAAAAATCATTATCAGAGCAAAATGTTCTTGTTGAGGAGTGGGGCGGAAAAGTTCAATGTTCACTCATATCTGCAAAAACAGGTGATGGAGTTACTGATTTATTAGATAAGATACTAATTGAAGCAGAGATGCTTAATTTAAAGGCTAATAAAAAAACAACTGCATTTGGAACAGTTGTAGAGTCAAAATTAGATAAAGGCCTTGGTCCAATTGCAACTATTCTCATCCAAAAAGGGACACTTAATATCGGCGATGTTTTTATATGTGGTCCTCAATACAGTAAGGTTAGAGCAATGCTGAATGAAAGAAATCAAAATGTTGACATTGCAGTACCATCTGACCCTGTTCAGATACTTGGTTTTAACAAAGTCCCAAAAGCTGGAGAAACTTTTAAAGTTTTTAATGATGAAAAAGAGGCTAAAAGAATTGCAAATGAACGTTCAATTTTAGAGAGAGAGGCATCTCAGAGAAGACATAGAAAATTAACTCTCGATCAAATTGGAATGCAAATAAAAGAAGGAAAGGTGCGTGAGCTAGATATAATCATAAAAGGTGATGTAGATGGATCAATTGAAGCCTTGAGTGACTCTCTTATGACTTTATCTACAGATGAAGTTACTGTTAAGATTATACATAGATCAGTAGGGATGATAACAGAAAATGATATCTCTCTTGCCTCTGCTTCAAATGCGATTATTATTGCTTTTAATGTGCAAGTCTCTAATGAAGCAAAAACACAGGCAAAGAATGAAGGTATAGATGTGCGACACTATTCGATTATATACAATGCGATTGAGGATGTTAGGCTTGCACTCGAAGGATTGCTTGAGCCTGATAAAGTTGAACAGGTTATTGGACAAGCTGAGGTGCGCGAGCAATTTAAAATACCAAAGCTTGGAATAATAGCTGGTTGCATGGTGATATCAGGAAAAGTTGTCAGGAATGCTTATCTGCGTGTCAAGAGAGATGAAGAGATAGTTCACGAAGGAAAGCTAACATCATTAAAAAGGTTTAAAGATGATGTTAATGAGGTTCTTGAAACATTTGAATGTGGAATTGGAATTGAGGGAATGAAGGATTTTGAAGAGAAGGATATCATTGAAGTTTTTGAAATAAAAGAAATAAAAAGAAAATTATAATAATAAAAGATATTTGAAATCAATACAATTTAAAAGATCTGATAGAGTATCTCATCAGATAAAAGAAATTATAAGCGAAATTTTTACTACTAAGACCTCATTAGATGGCTCTGGTTTAATTACTGTTACAAGCGTTAAAACAACAGACAATTTAAGATTTTCAAGAATATACCTAAGTTTTGTTGGAAACAACATTGAACCACATAAGATTATCGATCAAATGAATCTCAATATACGCGAGTATAGATATCAACTTGGAAGGGCCATAAAAGTAAAGTACGTCCCCCAAATTAAGTTTTATTATGATGACAGTATGGATGAAGCTGAGAAAATAAACACTTTGATAAACAAAACAAAAAAATGAAAGAAAATATATATTCCATTTGGAAACCGAAAATGATGTCTTCTGGTGACGTTGTTAGGAAAATCAAAAAAAAATATCAATTAGATAAAGTTGGACATTGTGGTACTTTAGATCCTTTTGCTGAAGGCGTCCTTATACTTTTAGCAAACTCAAGGACATCTGAAAGTGATATTTACATGTCGCAGAAGAAAACATATATAGCGACAATTAGCTTAGGGGTAGACAAAGACACCCTAGATTCAACGGGAACGACTATAAGAATCGATTCAAAAATTAAAAAATATTCAAAAACAGACATAGAGCACTCTCTTAAATTATTTATTGGTGAAATACTTCAAAGACCCCCTTGCTTTTCAGCTAAAAAAATAAATGGTGTTAGGCTTTATAAGCTAGCGAGACAGGATATATTTGTACATCTTAAACCTGTAAAAGTTAAAATTGAAAAAATAAACTTTATTGAATATAAAGATAATAGGTTAACTATTGAAGTTGAGTGCCACCGAGGGACATATATTAGACAGCTAGGAAAAGATATAGCAGCATCTTTGGGGACATTTGGCTATCTAGACTCTCTTTCTAGGACGTCCATTGGTGATTATTGTTATGATAATTCAATTTTAATGGAAAATATATAGAAGTGAAGATTTTTAATCACGCCAATAATATTCAGCCAGCGTTAGATTCAGCTGTTGTAACCATTGGAACTTTTGATGGTATGCATCTTGGTCATCAATATTTAATTAATAAAAACATTGAGTTAGCTAACAAAATCAATTCAAAGTCTGTTGTTTTAACATTTACTCCAAACCCATTTGTAGTAATTAATGATGTCCCAGAGTCTACTTATCACATCATATCAACAGATCAGAAAAGTAAGATTTTGTCTAGCTTAAATGTTGATGTTCTAATTGATATGGACTTTAACACTGAAATTGCAACAGTAACAGCTGACAGCTTTCTATCAGAGTATGTATTACCATTGAACCCTAATACAGTTATAATTGGGCATGACCATCATTTTGGAAATAAGAGACAGGGTAATTATGAGTTCCTATTGAAAAACAGTCAAAAGTATGACTATAATCTAATTTCAATAGAGCCTTTTCATGTCAATAGCAATATAGTTAGCTCCTCTGCAATTAGAGAGAAGCTAAAATTAGGCCATGTTGCTGAGGTATCTGATATGCTTGGGAGAAAATACATGGTAAGAGGAAGAGTAGAGTCCGGCGATGGGATAGGAAGAAGTATCTCTGTCCCAACGGCAAATATAAACATAAGTGAGATTAATCAAATTATTCCCTCAACTGGAGTGTATATTGTTAAAGTTGATGTAAATGGTGCTTTGTATGATGGAATGTGCAACATTGGATTTAGACCAACCATATCAAAAAAATTAAATATGACTTTTGAGGTTCACTTATTTAACTTTATCGATAATAATTTATATGGTCAATATATTGATATAGAGTTTGTAGATTATATAAGATCTGAAAAAAAATTTAATAGTAAAGAAGATTTGAAGGATCAATTATTAAAAGATAAGTTATTATGCAAGAGCATGATAAATTAATAAACGGAGGAATTGAATGACAATAAGTAGTGAAAAAACAAAGGAAGTAGTTAAAGAATTTGGTGAGAACGCAGAAGATACTGGGAATACAGCATCGCAGATTGCAATCCTTACTGAAAGAATTAGCAATCTAACTGAACACTTAAAAAGCAATAAAAAAGATAAAAGTGCACAAAGAGGATTAACTCTCCTTGTGTCTAAGAGAACTAGATTATTAAAGTATCTTAGAAAAACACGATTAGATGATTACAAAACAATAATAGATAAATTAGGATTGAGGAAATAAGATGAATTCAAAAGAAATAAAGATACAAGATAAAACAATAAAATTAGAAACAGGAAAAATTGCAAAACAAACTTCAGGGTCTGTTGTTGTTACTTCAGGTGACACTGTCGTTTTAGCTACAGTCTGTGCCAGTAAGGGTAAAGCAGAAGATAGAGGATTTTTTCCTCTTTCAGTAGATTACAGAGAAAAGTTTTATGCTGCAGGAAGAATTCCAGGTGGATTTTTTAAACGTGAGGCAAGACCAAGTGAAAAAGAAATATTAGCTTGCAGATTAACAGATAGACCTCTTCGACCATTATTCCCCAAAGGGTTTTTAAATGAAACAATTGTTTCTATAAACGTTCTTTCTTATGATGGAGAGAATGAACCGGAATTACTTGGTACGATTGGAGCATCTGCTGCGCTTGCTATATCTGATATTCCATGGGATGGTCCGATAGCATCAATTGGTATTGGTAGGGTTGAAGATAAATGGATCGTAAACCCATCCCCGGCGGACCTTGAATCAAGTGATATGAATTTGGTGATTCCTGGGACAGCTGATTCAATTGTTATGGTAGAAGGTGTTACGGATTTTATATCAGAAGATGATGTTCTATCAGCAATTACTTATGCTCATGAGGTTATAAAGGATATAGTAAACGCACAAGTAGAACTAGCAAAAGAATGTGGACAACAAAAAAGAGAGGTTGTTGTTCCCGAAGAAAATACCGAGCTTCACAATAAAATTGATGATGTAATTAAAGATGACTATGTGTCTTTGAATGATCCAAAAAATAAAGAAGAACGATACAGTCAAATAGATGAATATGTTGATGGTATAGTTTCTCAATTTGAAGAAGAGTATCCAGATGATTTAGGTGATGTCAAATCATATGTTAATGATAAAATATCAGAAAACCTTAGGTCGCGAACATTAGATGGAAGTAGAGCAGATGGAAGAAAACACAATGAAGTCCGAAATATAGATATCGAGACATCAGTTCTTCCAAGGACACATGGTTCAGCTCTTTTTACAAGAGGAGAGACTCAATCTCTTACCGTAACAACCCTAGGCGGTAAGCGTGAGGAACAGATGTTAGATAACATTGGTGGCTTGACCTATAAATCTCACATGCTTCATTATAATTTTCCACCATTTTGTGTTGGTGAGGCTAGACCTAAGTTTAGTCTTTCAAGAAGAGAAGTAGGACACGGCAATTTAGCTGAGAGAGCTTTAGTCAACGTCTTACCTGATTTTGAAGATTTCCCGTATACAATAAGGATTGTATCTGAAATAATGGAATCTAATGGCTCATCTTCAATGGCAACTGTTTGCGCTGGAGTTTTATCTCTTATGGATGCAGGTGTGCCTATTAAGGAGCCCGTAGCTGGTATTGCAATGGGATTGATAATGGAAGATGAAAATAAATATTGTATACTAACAGATATTTTAGGGACAGAGGACCATCTTGGCGATATGGATTTTAAGGTTGCTGGTTCCAAGGATGGAATTACAGCCATTCAAATGGATTTAAAAATTGATGGTTTGCCTATGGATATAATGAAGAAAGCACTTCAGCAAGCAAAGGAGGGAAGATCTCACATCCTAGATGAAATGAATAAAGTTCTCTCTGAGCCAAAGAAATCACTCTCTGTTTACGCCCCTAAGGTGAAAAAAGTTACTATCCCAGCAGATAAGATTGGTGAGTTTATTGGGCCTGGAGGAAAGAATATTAAGGCAATCCAAGCAGACTATGAGGTAGACATAAGTATTGAAGATTCTGGACTTGCTTTAATAAATGGTGTAGATCAAGATAAAATTGATGAAGTATATGAGATAATGTCTTCCTATTCAATGGTTCCTGAGGTTGGAGCTACATATGAGGCTGAAGTAGAGAGTATCCAGAGCTACGGAGCCTTTGTAAAGATAGCACCTGGAAAAGAGGGTCTCCTTCATATCTCTGAACTAAAGCATTCAAGGGTTGACAAGGTTGAAGATGTCATCAAAATAGGTGATAAAATCAAGGTCAAACTCATGAAAATTGATGATAATAACAGGATTAATTTTAGTATGAAGGCACTCGAGAAAAAGCCTGCATAGCATAAGATGGTTGTTGGCATACCAAGAGAGATTAAAGCAAACGAGAACAGGGTGTCTATTACACCCTATAACGTTAAAACAATTATAGCAGATGGCCACAAGGTACTCCTTCAAACTGGAGCAGGAGTCAAGAGTGGTTTCCTAGATGAAGAATATGTTAAGTATGGTGCGCAGATTGTAGGGACGCTAGATGAGGTGTATTCAGAATCAGAAATGATTGTTAAGGTTAAGGAACCTCAGGAGACAGAGCTCACTAAAATCAGACCATCTCAAATTGTATTCACATTCTTTCATTTTGCAGCGAGTGAATCTCTTACTCAGTCAATTATAGATTCTAAGTGTGCTGCGTTTGCCTATGAAACTGTTCAAACTGAAAATAAAAATTTACCTTTGCTTGTTCCAATGAGTGAGATAGCAGGTAGATTATCTGTTCATAATGGTGCAAAGTGTTTAGAGTCTAACCAAGGGGGGAGGGGTATCCTCTTAAGTGGTTCAACGGGGATTGAGCCCGCCACGGTGACAATTATAGGAGCTGGAATTGTTGGTTCAAACGCATGTAAGCTGGCAGCGGGACTTGGTGCTAAAGTAAATATTCTTGATGTGAATGTTCAGAAGCTTCAGTATTTAAGTGATGTTATGCCACCAAACGTGACCACATTATTTTCAGACAGCTATAATTTAGATAGGCTCCTGCCTGAGACAGATTTACTTATTGGCTCTGTACTTGTAGTTGGAAGCAAAGCTCCAAAGCTTGTAACTAAAGATATGCTAAAGACAATGAAAAAGGGATCTGTTATTATAGATGTTGCTGTTGATCAAGGTGGATGCGTTGAAACATGCAAGCCTACTACACACGCTAGCCCTACCTATGTAGTTGAGGATGTACTACATTACTGCGTTGCTAACATGCCTGGCGCTGTTCCATATACATCGACAATGGCACTAAGCAACTCTACTATTCCGTATATACGGGCCATTGCATCGCACGGATATAATAAAGCTGTTAAAGTTCATAAATCCCTTGCTCTTGGATTAAACGTTTACAAGGGAATGGTTACGCACTCTGGAGTTGCAAAAGCTTTTAATCATGAGTACACTCCTCCATTAGATGCACTGAATTAATGTGTTTTCTAATCTCACAAGAAAAGTAATACTTAATTATCATAATGTAGCGCCTGGATTTCAAGTAGGAATTAACAGAGTCCATCCATCCATTTTTTATAATCATATAGGTGTGATTGAAAGAGCCATAGATGATGATGTAAATTTAGATATAGCAATAACTTTTGATGATGGGTATGAAGATATCTTTACTTATGCCATGCCTATTATAGAGAATAGCAAGATAGACAATATCTCAATGTTTATAATAACTGACCACATAGGAGCGCTAAATACGTGGGATTATTCTTTTATTTTTAATAGATATAAACACCTTAACGATAAACAGATAAAAATTCTATCTGAGATGAAATGGAATATAGGTAGTCACGGAGAGTCACATAAACCATTTTTTGAAATGGATAATAAGACACTAAGTCATGAACTAGGAAATTCAAAAAAAAGGATTGAGGATATCACTGAGAAGGCTGTGGACTCTGTTGCGCCTCCATTTGGCAGGTTAGATCAAAGGGTATATGATGAATGTTGCAGAGCGGGATATAAGAAGGTTTATGTTCATGTGTCTTCAGATATCAATTTAACTGATGATAGCATACATAGTAAGATAGATTTTTCGTCGTGAGAGTATAGAAAAGAAGAAACAGTAACCTCGCTTAATATGCTAACCATATTTTTCAAAAATCTATTTAAATAGCCTGATATAAGATAATTTCTTAACTCTTCTACATTTTTCGCTTGTACTTCAAATCTTTATGTAGTAAACTTCAAGTAATGCTTTACATAATCAAAAATAAATCAAAATGCAACTAAAAAAAGTCAAAAAATTATATTATTCAATCGGTGAAGTTAGT
>CAYNPP010000040.1:0-1245 GCA_964399095.1 uncultured bacterium
CAGTAAGCAAAAAAACCTCCTACCTGGTTCTTGGTTCTAGTCCCGGATCAAAGCTAAAGAAAGCAACTGATCTTGGTGTACAGATTATTAAGGAGAATGATATCGACTCACTCCTAAACGGAGTACTACCAAACTAAATGCCCGTAGGTGAAATTCTCTCTCTTGGGAGTGCCATTATATGGGGATTCTCTGTATCATTATTTAAAATTATAGGCAACACCGTATCCCCATATATTTTAAATCCACTAAAAAATACCATAGGGACCATTTTGTTTATGGCCACCTGCATACTTATGGGCAACATGCACCTAGTTGATAAATTAAATTTATATGAGTACACGCTGGTTATCATCAGCGGGGTAATTGGCATCACGGTCGCTGATGTTTTATTTTTAAGATCACTTAATATACTAGGGACATCCAGAAGCTCTATAATCAACACCATATACAGTCCCATGGTCATATTCCTCGCGTACTTTATTTTAGGGGAGCAGCTTAAAGCTATCCATGTACTGGGTGGCGCGCTGATTATCGGAGCAATACTATATCTTTCTATGAGCCCTGAGAAAAAAACAGTTGATAATCTAACTCAGGGACTTATTCTTGGGATGTTTGCCTACACCCTGATGGCTCTTGGAATCGTAATCATAAAGCCAATACTAACAACATCAGCAAACTCCATCCACACACAGATGTGGATTATACTCTGTCGATTAATCCCAGGGACACTTCTCTCTTATGTCACTATGTATCTAATGGTTGATAAAAATGAGATAAAGAATCAACTTTCAAATAAAAGGATATGGCCTGTTATTATACTGGGATCATTCCTTGGGACATACGTTGGATTTGCGATGTGGATCGTTGGAATGGCAAAGACCACCGCATCGATAGCAAGTATCCTTAATCAGACATCAACAATATTTATCGCGTTCTTTGGATGGCTTATACTAAAAGAAAAGTTTTCTAGAAAGATGATGATCTGTTTTCTTGTTGCTCTTGTTGGTGCATTTATTATTATTATAAACCCCTAACATTACTTCATTAGCATTACTTTCTGAGTCTTAAGAAAATCAGCGCTCTGCATCTTTATGAAATATACTCCACTTGTATAAGAGTTTGCATTCCAAGTAATCGAATGATACCCAGGATTATAGTAATGATTAGATAGTGTTGTAACAAGCCTGCCACTGATATCATAGATACTAATAGAAACTCTATCATGGTTTGGAACTGAAAAGTTAA
>CAYNPP010000040.1:1255-7119 GCA_964399095.1 uncultured bacterium
CCGTTTCTGGTGAGTATGTTCCCGATGTTATAAGCACAGTATCTCCTGCTTCTGCTGCATCAATACCTGCCTGGATAGTAGGGTATTCATCTGATGGAATTAGTAGTGTAGTTGCAAATGCCGTAGAAATAAAAATCAGCATCAATAGGTTGCGCATAAATTAACAACCCACCCTAAGAAGGTCGCTCCACCTTGTTGTATAGCATGGAGATAAATTCTCTTGTTTTAATTTTTGTCTGACTGATACCCCCTGCCCTAGAATCTGCACTTTATCCCGACCCATTGTTTTGTTTATAAAATCAACACTGCTGCAAAGATCAACTCTATCTCTAGCGGTATCCTTTGAAAATAAATGTAGCTGAACACTATCATCAGGCACAATGTCTCCAACAATCACGCCAGCCTTTTTATATACAAGATTATCTATGTATATAGATTCAAGTAAATCAACAGACGCTTTAACAAGCTCTATAGTATCGTTGCTTGGGATATTCAAGCTAATAGATTTATATCCTCCGTAGTACCGCTGGGACTTGCTGTAGGGGTCTGTCTGCAGTACAACGCTGATATTCCCAGCGCAGCTTTCCTGATAGCGAAGCTTCTCAGCGCATCTGGATGCATGTGAGACCACCGACTCTCTGATAGAATCTATATCTGAAAGTTTAGAGGAAAACGAGCGGGAGGTGCATATACTTTTTTTTCTGTCAGGCTGTGTATCTATAGAGAAGCAAGTCTCACCCCTCAGCTCTCTCTGCATTCTGACTCCAGTTATAGACATATTTTTTTGTACCCAGCGCTCATCTAACCTCATAAAATCATGCGCGCTCTTTACCCCATACACATGCAGCTTTTCTGCGCTCTTTCTACCAACTCCCCACAGCTTAGACACGGAAAGCGCCGCCAATGCATCTAGAATCTGGCTCCGGTTCTGCAACAGACACACGCCCCTTTTGCTGTGCTTTTTTGCAATGTGGTTGGCAACCTTTGCGAGAGTTTTGGTCGGCGCGATTCCGATGGATATTGGAATCCCTGTGGATTTACTGACTGTCTCTCGCATGTGAGCAGCAAGCGGCTCTGCATTGTGAACGCCCTTAAAATCCATAAAGGCCTCATCGATGCTGTATATCTCTGTTCCTGGAGACATCGAGCTGAGTATCGACATCACCCGCGATGACATGTCCCCGTACAAAGCAAAGTTTGTTGAAAAAATATGCACATTATTCTTTTCAATAACCTCTCTAATCTTAAAAACAGGCTCACCCATCTTGATTCCAAGTGCCTTGGATTCATTGCTGCGCGCGATGATGCAGCCATCGTTGTTGGATAGAACCACCACCGGCTTATTTTTTAGTCTGGGGCTAAATACTCTCTCGCATGATGCATAGAAATTATTACAGTCAGCCAGAGCAATCATCTGTTTCTGTGGATTGTGTGTGTAACCACACCCCACACCTCAAAGTCAGTTTCATCTGTTATATCTATATCAGAATACTGCTCAAGCTCAGTTTCGGCTCTGAGGCATATTTTGCCATTGCTTACAAGGTATCTTTTAACGGTAAACTCGCCATTTAACGCCGCAACCACTATGTCATTGCTCTTCGCCTCCAGGGACTTGTCCACCACAAGCAGATCTTCATCGCTGATTCCGGCCTTCTCCATGGAGTGGCCCTTGGCAATAATGAAAAATGTAGCCGCGGGGTTCCTCACCAGATACTTGTGAAGATTTAAATCCATATCCAGATAGTCATCCGCGGGAGATGGAAATCCAGCAGAGACTCCTCCCTCGTAGATATGAATCTTTTTTAGATTATCTCCTTCACTGGAGAAGAATTCTATGCTCTCTTTCTTAGTCTTTGTGTCCATTAATCAATTTAACCAATTTTTATTTTTGTTACAAATGACAGCAATACCGCGGCAATGACATCGTATATTGGAGCCGCTCCAGGAAAGCCAAAATTCCAAAGGAAAACAAGCAACAGCCATACCAAAAACTTTATTACTTTCGAATCCATTTTGTAAAAGTAAGTAAATCTCCAACTGACTGATTCTCGACCATATCAAAATCCTTTTTAACTGCATCCATCTCAACTGGGAAAAATGTATCTGCCCCAGGATACACCTCATCTATAAACGTAATGTGAAGTGTATCTGCGCAGCTGTAAAAGAATTGATATATAGACATTCCTCCTATTACATACACATCAGATACCTCTGAATCCTGTTTTAGTGTGGCCACGCACTCTTCAATGGAGGTGTAGCTTTCAACATCAGAATGGGGGCTGTGTGATATTACTATGTTCCTTCTATTTGGAAGAGGCTTTGTGGGAAGGCTGTCCCATGTCTTTCTGCCCATTATGATTGCGTTTCCCGTTGTAAGTTGTTTAAAATTTTTTAGGTCATCAGAAAAGTGCCAGGGAAGCTTTCCGTTTTTTCCAATGGCATTTTTTCTGTCCTGCGCCCAAATCATATGGATATTCATATTAAACAGCTACTTCAAATTTAATAGGGGGATGATGATTGTAGTTAACTAACTCAAAATCATCAAATTCAAGGTCCCAGAATGATTTATTAGCAATTCTGAGCTCTGGGAGCTCCATCGGCTCTCTAGAAATCTGCTCCTTTAGTCCATCGATGTGATTTACGTATATATGCGCATCGTTTATATAGTGAGAGAACTCTCCAAGCTCAAGGTCTGCTTCCTGCGCGAGCATCTGTGTCAGTGCCGCGTAGCAGGCAAGGTTGAATGGAATTCCCAGCCCAATGTCTCCGCTTCTTTGGGTGAGGTGGCAGTTGAGCTTCCCATCTATAACATTAAAAATAAAGAATGCATGGCAACTTGGAAGCGCTATCTCATCTAGTACAGATGGATTCCACGCGGTTACCACCATTCTCCTTGAGTCAGGGGAGTTCTTAAGTAAATCAATCACATAGTCAATCTGATTGATATGCTCCCTTTTAAATAAATCAGGGTCATCGCTCTTGGTGTACTTTTCCCAGTTCACCCACTGGTATCCATACATCCTCCCAATCTCCCAGTCATTGTCCTCTGATGTCCAGGCGTCCCAGATCTTTGTGTGCTCGCGAAGATTTCTGATGTGGGTCTCTCCCGATAGATACCAAAGAAGCTCTCTGATAACCGATTTAAAGAATATTTTTTTGGTTGTTAGAAGCGGAAATCCTCTGGATAGATCAACCTTGTAGTGATATCCAAATGAGCAAAGCGTATCAACACCTGTCCTATTTTTTTTTCTAAAGCCATTTTCAATAACGAATCTGACTAGGTCCTGATACTGTTTCATTATACCTCTCTCTTATTTTCTCCGATGTATATCTGCCTTGGTCTGTTTATCTTCTGATTTTCTAGTATCATCTCTCTCCAATGAGCCAGCCACCCAGGAAGGCGACCAAGCGCAAACATCACCGTGAACATATTGGTTGGAACGCCCATGGCTCTGTATATTATCCCTGAATAAAAATCTACATTTGGGAATAATTTTCTCTGAATAAAATAATCATCCTTAAGTGCAATCTCTTCCAGATTCCTAGCTATATCAAGCAGAGGGTCATCTATATTCAGGTTGTCTAATACCTGGGCCGCCTGGTCTTTTATTACCGCTGCACGTGGATCATAGTTTTTGTAGACTCTGTGTCCAAAGCCCATTAATCTGAAATCGGAGTTTTTATCCTTGGCAAGATCAATATACTTCTTATAGTCTCCACCATCTTCTTGGATGTGCTTTAACATTTCAATGACAGCCTGATTTGCTCCTCCATGCCTAGGGCCCCACAGCGCGGCTATCCCTGCGGAGATAGTTGCAAATAAATTTGCGTGGCTGCTTCCCGCCATCCTTACAGTTGATGTAGAGCAATTCTGCTCATGGTCAGCATGCAGTATAAGTAATGTGTTGAGGGCATCAGAAACTACTTCATTATGATTATAATCTTCTTGAGAGTTTGAGAACATCATGTGAAGAAAATTATCAACATAATTTAGATTTGTGTCAGGGTATATAAATCTCATTCCCTCAGATTTTCTGTATGAGTAGGCTGCAATGGTTTTGACTTTTGCTATTAATTTTGCAATATGCTCATCTATTACATCTGTGTCATGGCTATCACTGTCAGGGTGAAAGCCTGATAAAGCAGTTACCATTGATGACAATATTGCCATAGGATGTGCCGACAAGGGGAACCCATTAAAAAATCTATTCATATCCTCATGTATATTTGCGTGTGTTCGTATGTAATTCTTAAACTCAGTTTTGTGTTCTGATTCACCTAGGTCCCCATATATCAATAAGTACGATACATCCGTAAAGGGAATATTATTGTTAACTAGATTCTCTACAGGGTAGCCCCTGTATCTTAATATCCCTTTCTCACCATCTATAAATGTTATAGAGCTTTCACAGGATCCGGTGTTGCCATATCCGGGGTCCATTGTTATATAGCCAGTTGAAGGTCTAAGGGCGCTTATATCTATTGCCTTTTCATCTTCTTTGCCTTCAATAATGGGTAATTCAATTTCAAAATCTTTAGATTTAATTGTTGCAGAGCTCATTATAAACCTCAAGTGTTAGTGTGTATTTTATATAATAAATATTAATATAAATTTAATATAAATTTTGTTAGTTCCATATTTCTAATATTTAAAAAATTATTATTTTTTTCTGTTCTATTCTACCAATCATAACAACAAATATATTGCACTAAACCACAATATGAGGTATATTTTTACATCAAGATTTCAATATCTTGTATATGTCAGTTTTTCTTTTCGACGAGAAAACATCAATAATAATAATAATATCCAAAGCCTTGGATTACGAATCTTTTAAAGATTCACAATTACCTAATAGTAGTTGGTATGATTGCGAAGGAAAGTTTCTTTCGCTGAGTTTTATAAGTTATTAATTAAAGGGTTTATATATGAGTAATATAGATAATATGTTTAAATACCAAGGTAAAACCACAAAGATTATAGGTCAACCAAGAACAAAAATCTACAAAGAGCTTTATGATCATATATCTTCTCTGCAGGGGAATAGACTCCCCTTTGACGGAGACTACCTTGGTGATAATGAGCTAGCTCAAAATATATATAAACACAAATATTATCTAAAGAACCTGAACAATGAAACAGTTGAAAGCTGTCCAGAAGATGTATTTAAAAGGCTGGCATCCTTTATCGCTAGTGTAGAGGATACCAAAACAAAACAAAAAATGTGGGCAGAAAAATTCTATACCGATTTGTATGAAGGTAGATTTGTTTCAGGGGGCAGGGTCCTTGCAGGATCGGGAGATTTATACAGAATAAAGACTCTTGCAAATTGCTTTGTTTCTAAAATTCAGTATGATGATATTGACTCTATATACAAAGCAGCCTTTGAGTGTGCTAGAACATACTCCTACGGGGGTGGTATTGGGGTTGATATTTCATGTCTAAGGCCAAAAGATTCACTTGTTCATAATGCTGCAGACAGCTCAACAGGTGCCGTTTCTTTTATGGAATTATACTCTCTAACCACTGGGCTTATTGGTCAAAGTGGTAGACGTGGAGCCTTAATGCTTACAATAGATGTTAAACATCCAGATGTTCAGCATTTCATAAAAGTTAAAAAAATGCCAAATTGGGTGACCAATCAGATTATAGAGCAGTGCGGATGGTCAGGGATGTTTGATGATCAGCACTTGGATACAATAAAGAAGCAGGTCATGGAAAATACTCAGGTTAGATTTGCCAATATCTCTGTAAAGGCAAGTGATGAATTTATGTTTGCGGTAGATGAGCAAAGGGAGTTTGGTGGCTCCCCACTCCTCGCATACAAAAAAACTAATAAAGATTGAGTCATGAGCGCGCCTCC
>CAYNPP010000040.1:7129-11528 GCA_964399095.1 uncultured bacterium
GGTCCACCCCCCTTTCATACAAAAAAAAAAAAAAATATTTTCTAATGAAGCCCCCCCAAGATGAGGAAAAAACACACTACTCTAGTGGAATCCCTTCAAAAAACCCTAAAGACTATGAGCTGATTAAATCATTTAAAACATTCAATCAATTAAAAAAGTGGGTAAAAGAAAATTGTAAATATGATTTAAATAAAGCTGATTTTGAAGATGCTTCTAAAAGAGATGTGTTCGGTGACTTTATTATCCCAACAAATAAAAAAGGTCATGATATTACCATTAAGACAGCGGGCGACTTTATGCTTTACTTTGATAGCCCAAATACAAACGAAGTTAAGAATCTAGTTAAGGCAAGAGAAATATGGGACCAGTTTATTGAAGGGAATTATAAAACAGCAGAGCCCGGAATTATATTCTGGTCAACAATGAGTAATTATTCGCCATCAAATTATGTTGGAAGGCCTATTATATGTACAAATCCATGCGCTGAGGTTCCTCTTGAGGATGGTGGGGCATGCAACTTAGGGTCAATAAACCTCTCTAGATTTGTTCATGATGGATTTACCCCGGAGGCCTCTATCGATTGGGATCAGCTTGCAGAATCAACCGAAACATTAGTTAGGTTCCTTGACAATGTAGTGACATGGAATGAAGATCTCAATGCTCTAGAGAAACAAAGGAAAGCAGCGGCAGAAACACGGCGCCTCGGTCTTGGAGTGATGGGGATTGCAGATATGCTTAATCAGCTTGGCGTTGCGTATGATTCTGAGCAAGGGACACTGATGATTGAAAAGGTAATGGAATATATTACAAATGCTGCATACCAAGCGTCTTCGTTTATAGCTAAAGAAAAAACTCCCTCCAGTATATTTAATGAAAAAGCATATATGGAGTGTCCTTTTGTAAAAGAGGCCCTCAGTGAGCAGACACATAATATGATTCGAAAGAACGGACTTAGAAATATAGCTATTATGTCAATAGCCCCAACGGGATCCATATCCAATATAGTACTTGGATATAAAGGAGAAAATAAAAATTATATCGGCGTGTCTGGGGGTGTTGAGCCCATCTTTGCTACTTACTACACAAGAAGGACAGAATCATTTGGTAAGGAAAATGAATTTTATAAAGTTTTCCACTCAACTGTGCAAGCGTATATAGATAAAATGGGCTTACAAGATGAAGTTGAGGCTGCTGATGATGTAGAGTCAGTGCTCCCTGAATATTTAACAAGAACAGCACATAAAATAGATTCCGTAAAAAGAGTTGGTGTCCAGGGTGTTATTCAGAGGTACATTGATCACAGCATATCTTCTACAATTAATCTGCCAGAAGATGTGAATCCAGAAATAATTTCAGATATTTATATTAAAGCCTGGAAAAATAATCTAAAGGGTGTCACTATCTATAGAGATGGAAGTAGATTCCCGATATTAAGCGTAGATAATAAAGTAACAAAATTTCAAGAAATGAAGTCTAAAAGCTATACCGTAATGCAAGAAAATGGAGACGCTATAGAAATCAGTGGGGACGACGTATTTAAAAACTCTGATGGGAAGCTAACCACTATGTATCACTACAAGCAAGAGATGGAAAATGAAAAACATGAAAATGAACCTAACACTACTGAATCAAAAATTGCTGAGGAACTCAACGCATGATTAAGCTAAATGCAACTGATATAATAAAAGAAAATAAAGTATCAAAAAATAATCAACAAAAGGATAATCATAATGAAGATTTTGCAGCCACTATCCGGCCAGATGTGGTTGATGCAAAGGTCTATAAATTAAAGAGTGCCTTTGTAAAAAATTCAGTATTTATAACGCTAAGTTATATTAATGATGAGGGTACTATAAGGCCCATCGAAATATTTATAAATTCTAAAGACCTTACTAAAACATCAGAGTATGTTGTTCTTACTCGGCTTATTTCTGCAATATTTAGGAAAGGGACAAACCCAATGTTTATTCTAGAAGAATTACAGGGGATATATGATCCAAGCGGAGGCTCATTTAAAGAAGGGAAATACTATCATTCATTTTATTCTGAAATAGCTGATGTGATCGAGCAATTCTTTTATGATGTAAACATCCTAGCAAACGATGAGGGTGATGTACAAACTCAAAAAAATAATGAAATTAAAATAGCTTCCACCCCACAGCAGGAAGCTACCGCTAATAATATAAACGCAGATTTTAAAATTTGTCCTACATGCTCTGGGAAATCACTCAAGATGGAGAATGGCTGTGACACATGTGTTGAGTGTGGCTACAGTAAATGCGATAAATAATTTTTTCTAATTTAATTTTATATTATTAACTAGTAAATTTACAAAGTGAAAAACAATCTAATAATTTATAATGTAGTGCTATTGCTAGCTACAAATGCTCTAGCTATAAACATATCGCATGCTCATGATCACAATGAATATGATGAGCAGCAAGAATGCTTGGAATGTTTATATCACGAAACTAATAGTAATTATATACTACATGATTATAACCACGCTTTTTCAAGTAACAATTATAATATATTTGTACCTGAAAGTATAAATAAAATAGACTTTTATGCTAATCGAATATATTATTCTAGAGCTCCGCCCATCTCCTAGCAATTAAAATCAAAAAACGAACTTTTATATTTTAAGATTAGATTGAGATAAAATCTAATTGCTTATAACTATTTATATATTTTTAAAGGAGATTTTTATGTTTAGAATAAATTTAAAACAATTATTTATATTGATGTTTGTGGCTTTAGTGGCTGTTTCTTGTGATAATAGTCCAGCATCACCAGATGATAATCATATTGATGTGGATGGTCTTGCCATTGAGCTTAATGGAGTAGAGGTCTATAAAGAGTTTGAGGGAGTAATCACAAATAATATGATATTAAATGTAAGTGACACTCTACACCTCACTGTACATTTTCTAGATCATGAAGGGAATGAAATAGAACATGAAGATGGTGAAGAAGAGGAAGAGGAGGAGTTAGAGTTTGATATTACAGATTCAAATATTATTGCAATTACGATGGACGACCATGATGATGACCATGATGATGACCATCATGAGCTAGAATTTGAACTAGTTGGTTTATCCGCCGGGACAACAACCTTTAGCCTCTCCCTAATGCATGATGGGCATGCGGACTATAACTCCCTTGCAATAAGCGTAACAGTAAATTGATGTCCTTCATAAATAGACATTTTTGTGTAAAAAGGTGCTGTTTTGAATCAATCTATAGCGCTAAATAATAGCATATTATTAAATATATGTTTTGCTATATGTCTGGGATTGTTATCGTCTCAGACATATAGTATATACGGAAGGGTATTAGATTCTAAAACATCATTTCCACTAGAGAATGCTAACGTTTATACTGAAAATTCTAATATTGGGACATCCACGGATGCGCAGGGGCACTTTAATTTATTTTTAAATAGTCAGCTAGAAGATAGTAATAACCTGAAAATAAAATTGATTGGCTATAAGCCCCTAACAATTCAATTTGATTTTTCTAAATCTATAATGGATTTTGGTGATATCTTTTTAACTTCTGAATCGTTAGAGCTGGAATCTGTTCATATCCATTCTCACTCAGAGTCCTCAAATCAAATTTCAGATATTTCATTGAGCGGTCAAAAACTAAATGATAATCTTACTGGTAACATAGCAACAACACTATCTAATCAACCAAATATAGGGGTCCACTCATTTGGTTCCGTGACATCTAAGCCTGTACTAAGAGGATATTCAGGTGATAGATTTTTACTGACAAAAGATGGGGAGACAACCGGTGATCTCTCGCAATCTTCAATTGATCACGTAATTACCCTGGATATGACAGAAGTTAGTGAGATAGAAGTTATCAGGGGCCCCAAAGCATTAATTTATGGTTCAAATGCAATAGGTGGTGTTATAAATACTACTATCAATGGAAATCCAAGAGTTAGAGTTGATAAATTCATAAAAAAAATATTAATTGGAGGAGAATCATTTAATAATGGACTATACGGAAACATAGCGCTATACATTCCTATGAAATCTAAACAGTTAAATTTCATACTCAATAACAGACAGTCAGGGAATCAAACAAGCCCTCTAGGACAATTAGAAAATACATACTCTAAAGCTTCAAATTATAAACTAGCCTTCACAGAATATAATAAATATGGCTATATCAACTTCATTGCTGAAAATTTTATTATGGATTATGGAATTCCGCCAAGTGAGGCTGGGCATATTAATGGTGTAGATATCGAGTTAATAAAGAATACTTTCCAAATAAATTACCACCGTGATATTTCATATAACAATTTCAACCAATTTGATGTCAGTTATAATTTTATTGATTATGAGCATAAAGAGTTTGAAAATAATTAAGATTATTTTGCAGT
>CAYNPP010000041.1:0-1447 GCA_964399095.1 uncultured bacterium
CCTCATCAGCTTTTTGCTCCAGAAGAGGATATGTTCTCTATAAGTGAGCTCCCAGTAGAAGGGTATATAAGCTCTCAATTCTATGAATCAGAAAATGACTGTGCATCATTTATAGACTGTGGCTGGGATGGACTATGCGAGGGTGACCCTGGCTATGAAGCAGAAGAGTACGATGATTATAATGGGAACGGTGTATATGATTTTGGTGAGAATTTCACAGATTTCAATGAAAATGGAATATGGGATGAGAATGGACCCGATGTGGGAGAGAATGATGGTGTGTGCAATATAGTATATTTCTATACTCCCTATTCAAATGTTTTAAATGCAGATGATAGCTTTAGTTTCTCTAATGGAATATATGATGTAGGAGAGGAATTCTTTGATTGCAACTCAGCTCAGACGCTGTGCGAAGATGACGAGGGTTGGGATAATGAATTTGGGAATGCTGAGTGGGATGAGGGTGAGTTCTACGTTGACAGCAGAGAGGTTAGAATTAGAATATCAGAGAATCTTGAAACATATTTTTTAGATACAGAGCTCAGAACAGGGACAGTTTACAATTATAATGTAAGTGCTGTAAATGATGCAGGTGAGAGCACGTTATCAATAATGGACTCTGAGCAAACTGAAGATAATTTTAATCCTGTTGCTGATGCTGGAGTAGATCAGAAGCGATATCTCATATCAGTTAATGATACCTCTATTGACTGCACATTCCCTCTTGATAATGTGTATGAATTTTATACTGAGAATGGACAGCCTATTGGGGAGGAATGTTCATTTGAGGTTGGCTGCAACTATAGTGGAGAAGAAGAAATAGACGGACCTCTAGATTTTGGTGATGTATTACCTCTATTGGATGAAGATGGTTTTCCAATTCTAGAGCATTACTTTTGCAGTGATCTTCAGTATGATAATATCAATGACTGCGAAGAAAATGGTGAGACCTGGAATAATAATAATAATTCTTTTGACCCAGATGGACTTTCAACTGAATCCTTGGAATATGTTTGGGAAATCTATGACCCCAATGAGACTATAGATGACCCTATACTTTCACAGACAATAAACAGTGAGCCAGACTGGTATATATTCAGCTATGATGAAATGGCAACGATAAATTTAATGGAGACCACAGATTTTGAAGATCTAAATTATAATGGTATTGATATTGTTCATGCGTATCTTGTCAGGCTGTATGTTAAGGATGTATCAAATTACTCTAGCTCGGAGGTGTACACAACGATAGAGGTGACATCAATGATCCCTCCACCGGCACAGGTTGAAATGACAGATCCTCAGGAGAGTCTGTACTATATTAAGGTAAATTGGAATGAGTCATCGTATGAACCCGATGACCCTGCACTTACAGGATATGACGGTATTCTTGAGCTTGCTCATGAGTACCATGTATTTAGAGATAATGTGCATCATGCAACCGTTG
>CAYNPP010000041.1:1547-5697 GCA_964399095.1 uncultured bacterium
TGACTGCGAAGCAAATGGTGGAACTTGGATTCCAATCCACCCGCCAGAGGAATATGACGATGCAAATGAGAATGGAGTTTGGGACTGCCTGACATGGGAAGATGATGACTGTGATGATATCGATGATGAAGAGTGTATTTGTTCTGAGTGGGAAATTTTATATGATGAAAATGATAATGATATTTGGGATGCTACAGAAACCCATAGCTACCATATTATAGCACAAAATAATACAGGTCCATCAGAACCATCTGATACTTTAGTATATTCTACAGGGCAGCTTCCTGTGCCAGTTATCACCGCTCCATCAGGAGGAGAAATTCTTTCTTCTGGAGGGGTCACTATAATCTCGTGGGAGATTTCAGGCTCAGTTATATTTATTGATAATATTAAGGTGCTTCATTCATATGATTCGGGTCAGAATTGGGAGGAGCTTGATAGCTGGGACTCTAATGAGATTCCTATTTATTTTGATTTTAATGTGCCACCCACAGATACCATTTCTTTTTATAATAAATTTAAAGTTGAAGTAACAGATATAGGTGAGTATGGTGGTGTAAACCCAGTTACACATGAAGATATAACAGACCACTTGATTATTATTGCAAATAATGATCTTGAGAATAATTTTGTAGAAGGGTGGAACATGATAAGCTCTCCACTTGAATTAGAGGATGAGACAATATTTGGAAACTTTACTATTGAAGATGATGACTTTTCAGACTTCTTTATTTATAATCAAGATGATGAGGTCTGTGGAATTCCATCCTGCCATGACCCAGATCTTAATTTCCAGACAGGAGAGGGATATTATTTATTTTCACAAGAAGAAGTAAATTTAGGGCTTCAAGGAAATTTGATGTTAGATGGTTACAGCATAAATCTAGATCAGGGATGGAACTTGATAGGGAATCCGTTAGTTGCGCGTGTTGTTGTTGACTCCATAATGGTTGGAATTGATGTAAATGAAAATGAATGCTGTCCAGATCCACCTTGCCAGTATCCTGACCCAATGCACCATTTAACCTGGGTTGATGCGGATAATAATTATCCATTATCAGAGGGACAGTGTTACACAAATTGGGAGAATGCTGTCAATTTAGAAATGGTCATGCCCACCCTTCATAGCTTTAATTCTGATTTGAATGTCAAGTGTCATATGCCGAGCTTTATCCTTGAGCCATTTTCAGGGTACTGGATACATGCAAATGACAATCTAAGCATAAGAGTTGAGCCTCATATCTATGACGAATCATTCTATAGTGAGAGTAGAGCCAGCAGAGATTTAGATTGGACCCTTTCGTTGTTTGTTGAGGAAGTTGATCCAAACCCAGCGTTGCAGGACCTTCTTTGGAATGATATGATTAAAATTGGGCTAGGCAACAGCTACAGCACCGGATTTTCATATGGAGAAGATGAGTATGATATTCCTGTAGCCGTAAATCCTGCATCATTTACAAATATATTTATTAGTCAGCCCTCATGGGAAGGCTTCACTGAAACTGATAGATATTTTTCAGACTTCCGTTTACTTGGCGGCCCTGAAGTTACTCAGGTTTGGAATCTTACGGGGCAATTGCTTGGTAGTGTTTTAGGAGACTATATACTACTTAGCTGGACTATGGAAAATGTGAATTTAATTTCTGAGCATGCTGTGTCACTCACTGTTAATGTGGTAGTTGATGGAGAAAGTGAGGTTGTTGTATATGATATGAAAGCGCATGATAATGTCTCCATCCATAAGCTTGCATTTGAGTCCATGTCAATAACAGTTGGAGATGTAATAGATGAAAATTCATGTGAGTCACAGAGTCTTGCTACGTGTCCAGATGGATCGTGCTCTCCAACAATGGAAGAAGAAGATTGTAGCTGTGAGCAGCAACTATTGGAATCATGTCCAGATGGGTCATGCGCTCTTTCTGTTGAGGAATGCAGTTGTGAATCACAGGGGCTAGTAGCTTGCTTAGATGGAACTTGTATTGACCCATCAGAGGAATGCAGCTGTGAATCTGAAGGTTTAGTTGAGTGTGCAGACGGCACATGCGTAGAAATATTAGAAGATTGTCTTGATTGTGAGTCACAGGGGTTAGTAGAGTGTGAAGATGGTACTTGCGCAGAAACATTAGAGGACTGTCTTGATGATTTGAGCAATATGATTCCTGAAGAGTTCTCCATATCAAGACCATACCCTAATCCATTTAATCCTGTAGTTAGAGTTGACTACTCATTGCCTGTGATGGACCATATAATTATTAATATTTACGATATAAATGGAATTATTGTTGAGCGTGCTCAAGCTGGCTTTGTTGAGGCTGGGTACCATGAGGTCTCTTGGAACGCAGATAGCCACCCAAGTGGAATTTATTTCATACAATTTTTGAGCAATCATGGAAATAGAACCATGAAAATTATGCTCGTCAAATAATCGTTTAATTTTCTCTTGAATAGTATCCCCTAAAAGTAATACCTTTTACTCTGTATCAGCGTAGTAATTATGTGCGTAGCTGATATACTAAAAAAATATTCAAGTGAAACTATTAAAATACATTCAGCTATTTCTGCTTGTGTTTTTTATTGCAAGCTGCGAGAAGGAACCTATCTCCGATACATCAACTCCTGATGATACAAGTACTTTAGATGAGGATTTGAATGGGAATCATGGTTTAGTTGATGAATATTTTTATGATTTAGATGAAGCACAGATTCCATTTGTTGATGCCCAGTTCCACAGATATTCTGACCTAACCATTCTGCAACCTCAAATTTTTGATGGAGAGTCCGATACCTTGAATTTTAATATGATTGGTGATTTTGTTTTGTCCCTTACTCCAGAGGGTTTAACTGAAGAGATGATTACCCTCAGTGAATTTGATGAGACTATAAACAATATTGATTTAAATGGTGATGGCCTTATTACTACTGGGACCTTTGATGATGTATATAGAGAAGATGAAATTTCATTTACTCACTCTTACACAGATATGATAAAATTAGAGTGGGATGAAGATAATGCAAGGTACATGGTTGTAAGTATGCCAGGGAACTCTTCTCCTTTAACCCATAAATTTTATGTTGGTCACCCAGACAATCTTTATGGCGATGATAATATGCCCCCTGACACAGTTGACACATACGACTCTCTGGTGTTTATTACACAAATAAACTATAATGATTTGAATGGCTTTGATTTCAATGACGGGTATATTGATCTCAATGAGGATGGGAACTATGATAGTGGCACAGAAGATACAATTGTTGAGACTCTTTGTGAGGGCCAGCTAGGCACCTGGAACAGTGATGAATTATTTTGTGACTTTGATGCCGATGGGGACAATGACCCCGGTATAGAGGATAATATATCAGAATCTAGCTGTGAATATAATTGGAACAGCGTGGATGAATTTTGTGATGAAGATAACGATGGAAATCTTGATGATGAACCAGAAGACGCAAGCTCTCTTTGTCAGGGCACCTGGAACAGCGAAGAGGAGTATTGTGATTTAGATAACGATGGGAACCTTGATGACAGTCCAGATGAAATTATTGATGATAACGGTAACGGTGA
The DNA here is from genome assembly GCA_964399095.1 of uncultured bacterium. GTDB lineage: Bacteria > Fidelibacterota > Marinisomatia > SCGC-AAA003-L08 > D37C17 > TMED161. The sequence continues at coordinate 5,113 of CAYNPP010000041.1, forward strand.
ATACGATGATGCAAATGGAGCTTGGGATGAAGGAGAACAATATTTTTTAGCAGACTCTCTATCAGGCTACTTTTATTTTGACGAGAGTCAACTTGTTTACACTGACAGCGTGCACACCTCTCAATCTGTACCTGTCTACCATACCTTTGAATTCCAAAAAAAGGTACTGGGCTCTGATTCCTTGATGTTTAAAATAAGCACTGACTGCAATGATAATGGGATGTGGTCAGAGGCAGAGACCGTTGATGTTGGGAATGAACTTTGGGATCCATCAGAGCCATTTTTGGATGAGAATGGCGATGATATATATAGTATAGGTGAGCCATTTTTAGATAGAAACTGTAATAACCAGTGGGATGATGCAGAGGAATTTATAGACTGCTGCAACGTCCCTAATTATCTTGTTTGTAGCGATGGATCAAGTGGAGGAGATGACCCCTGCTCAAGTGTTAGCGAAGGAAGCAATATAGGTGATCCCTGCAACACAATAGGTGGCACATGCAGCGATGTTGCGTATGATAATATAGGTGACTGTGAGGCCAATGGCACATGCAGCGATGTAGCGTATGATAATAAAGAAGACTG
>CAYNPP010000041.1:5744-11302 GCA_964399095.1 uncultured bacterium
AGAGATTGTAGTTATGTATTTTTTGTAGTATTTGATTTCTTTGGCACATGCAGCGATGTTTTGTATTAAAATTTAGATGTCTGTGATGCCAATGGCACGTGCAGCGATGACCAGTATGATAATATAGATGACTGTGAAGCAAATAGCGGCCTTTGGACTGTACATACATGGACCCCACACACATGGGATTTGCACACATGGGCTGCGTTCACATGGACACTCCATAATTGGATTCCGGGTGGGAGCTGTGAGCTTGGATGCAGCGTAGAGACACCAACATGCCAGGGAGATGAAGGCTGGCTAGATATCATGGGAAATGAGATTTACGATGAAGGCGAAGATTTTACCGATACTGGAAATGGAATAATAGATGATGCCGAAGTGTGCGCCGATGGAGGCGGCTCCTGTTCTCTAACATATTTATATGAGATGTCTGATAGGCCAAACGTACTAATCGCAGACTATGGAGATAATGACAATACCTGGCAGGTATACGAGAATATTGATACTCTTACAACTGTAAGTCCAAGGTGGTATGCTGATTCGTATCAGCTGATTGAAGTTTCTGAAGAAAACGTAGTAAAAACTAAAGAGCTTCCACTGACAGATAAAGTAGAGAGGATATATAGCTACCAATTTATAGAAAACACCTGGGGCTATGATAATGAGTATACAATAGCAAAGACCACCTGGTACGATGACACCAGAAGCACAAACTATCATCTACTGAGAAAGGATGAGTCAGGCGATATAATAGAGCTTATTCACGATAGCTATCTTGTTCTAGGGAACACGTCGCTTTCAAATATTGACGCAGGTTCCTTCGGTGATTATTTAGTATATGACCAGTTCCCAATGGAGCAAACGTATCTTTATACAAAGGATGGGATGCTAAGAGATGGGGAATATCACGAGTCATACAGGCAGGGATTCTCAGCTGAGACATTTGCATTTTTTGATATTTTTGAAACCTATGAAGTCAACAGGGACTCTGTGCTAATCCCTATACCTAATACCCAGTATGACTTTGGAGAGGAGTTTAATGATTGTTGCGATGTCTCAAATTATCTAGTTTGTAGCGATGGCTCTCCGTGCCTTGGTGTGAGTGATGGAGGGAATATTGGTGATTCATGTGGAGATAATAGCAGCGGGGTCTGTCAAGCCGGGTGCAATGAGCTTGATATTATTTGTGAGGATGATGATGAATGGTATGATAGCATGGGTGATGGGGTCTGGGATGAGTCAGAGGAGTATGATGAGTGCTGTAAAATGCTTACTGATGTATTTAGAATAACCAGAACCAAAAGGTCTGTTATGCCAGGGCCTGGGATTGAACTTGAAGAAAAAAATTATATTTGGCTAGCAAAAAACTATGGAATTGTAAAAGATGAGATGGAATTTAGATTCAACGAGCCTGATCAGCATAACTCACTGTACAGATTAGAGCTATCAAATTGCAGGCACTGCGATGAGAGTTCATCTGCGAGAATAAATAATACGAGTGATCCCTCTGTGCTTGGATTCGAGAGTTTAAATATGGTCGATCAATTTAACGATAGCTATAAAAAAATAAGATCCTATGGAATTCAGTCTGTTCCATATAGTCTTTCACCAGGGCAATAGATATGATATTTAGATTACATTTATTATTAGTATTCATCTTTTCAGGTTTCTGCTTCAGTGGTACAGATGGCACTGTTAGGGGTTCCGTGCTTGATGTGAATGGTGAAACTCTTCCAGGGGTGCAGGTATATATAGAAGAGCTGGGGCAGGGCGCAACAACTGATATTGAAGGAAACTATATTATATTAAATGTTCAAGTTGGCTCCTATGACATTACAGCAAGGATGATTGGATTTGCTACGCACATTGAACAGGATGTGAATATTACAATGGATCAAACTGTGTGGCTTAATATTATATTGCAGGAAGAGGCAATCGAAGGAGAGGTTATTACCGTTTCAGGGGAGAAGAAGCTTGTTGAGGCTGGGACAACTTCAAAGAAAATAACTGTAAATCAAGAAGCAATTCAGGCTCTGCCAATAAAGGATGTTTCGGAGCTATACTCCCTTCAGTCTGGAGTTGTTCAGGTTGAGGCAGGTATGGCAGGAGCGATTCCGGATCATGATGAAAAGGGACTTGAGGAGGTGCACGTTAGGGGTGGCAGAACAGGTGAGATTGCGTATATGATAGATGGTCTTTATATAAGAAATCCTATCTCTGGAGGAAAGGGTTCTGGTACTAGACTAAATCTATTTGCTGTAGAGGAATTTGACTGGCAGCCAGGGGGCTTCAATGCAGAGTATGGTGACGCGATGTCTGCTGTTAGTAATATGCATACCGCATCAGGAAAAAATAAATTCAGATATAAATTTAAGTATGAGACAAGTGCGGTGGGAGCGAGTGTATTTAATAGTGAGTACGATCAGAAAAGAGGATTCGATGATTTTAATCTTGGATTTGGAGGGAAACTTCCTTTTTTAAGTATGATTCCATTTGTAAGCAGCGCGTACTACTGGGTCTCAGGTCAGCACACAGAAAAGGACAACTATGAGGTGTTTTTATTTGATTCTCTTGCATATGTTGAAGGTGAGATAGATGACAATCAAGATAATCTAGTTACTCCTTGGGATACAGAGGTAGGATTCAGAGGTTTTGGATTTGATACAACATCAGATATTTATTCAAAATTTTCCCTTAATATGTTTGAAAATAAATTAAGATTCAATTATTCATTTTGGAACGTAAGTAATCATCGGAAGGGATTTGATACGATGTTCCTGTACTGGGATGAAGGAAACAATGAAATTTTTAGAGATACCTATAGACATACCATCGAAGTAAATCACACCCTTTCTAAGAATACATTCTACACATTCAGGTGGTCTAACTTCACACAGGATTACTTTAATGGAAATAGATGGGTTGATACTGATGGTGATGGCAGACCAAATTGGTTTGAAGAGAGCAATCCAGCAGGAGATCCAACTAATAACCTAGGGGGGATTCCCATTAGCTATTCTGACCCTGACAATCCTAATGTCTATCCATTTAATCAGGTGGGGGATGAAATTCACTATATAAATAGAGACGGTCTGGGGCCAGACCAGTGGACAAGCGGATGGTATGTTGGCGCGGATCCAGGGAATTATAACTGGGAGGTTGCGGAGCCTTTCACAGATGTTAATCAGGATGGTCTCTACACTCCATTTATTGATATCGATGGAGATGGAATAAAGGATCCAGATGAACATTGGAATGATTTTTTCATTCATGAAAACTATGATGATATGAATTTAAATGGAAAATGGGATTCTTTTGAAACTTTCTATGATTACAATGGAAATGGTGTCTTTGATGAATATCCAGAGTATGATTATAATCAAGATGGAAATTGGGATGGCCCTGAGCTTGTACAGAAAGCAATTGAGAGGGATGGAAGCTACTGGCTTACCCCTGAGATGTATGTTGATCATGAACTTTATTTTGATGAGAATGCCTACTTCTATGATATTCAAAATGATCCGTACTATGGATACGTACAACCCAAGGAATTTTCTATTGATGACATGTATTTCTGGGACTGGACAGAAGAAAGAACCTTTGGTGGAACTGATTCATACTACAGCACATCAAGAGCAAGAACCAATGAGATGAGACTTGACGTAACCTCACAGATTAATGATAAGTGGAGAAGCAGAGTTGGAGTAGATTGGAAAATTCATAAATTAAATAACTATGACATAAAAAATCCGTGGCTTGATGGCAGCGCAGTTAGACAGAGATTTGCAGAGTATTGGGAGGATGTTGGAGTAGATGGCATCAGCTATCTTGATGTTGAGGGAAATCAGCCTGATGAGGGAGAAGGAAATGGTGAGTGGGACTGCAAAAGAGACCCATTAACAGATGAATTGATTCTTGATGATGAGAGTGGTGAGCCGATATGCGAGCCATACAGCGATTTCAATGGAGATGAAGAATGGAATGATTATGTTGAGCCATTGGAATTTGCCTCATACTGGCAGAACACGTTCGAGGTACCATGGATGGTGATAAACGCAGGGCTACGTATCGATGGTGTCAACTACAAGACTAAGGTGTGGGCAGATCAGTATGGAGATTATTCTGCGTACAAGCCCTGGCTATTTAGAGATTGTGGTGTAGATGGCTGGTGTCCCGATGACGATCAATATCCTAATCTAAAAACCCTTTACCCCTCTGAGAGCCTATGTAATGACACAGATCTTTATTCATGGGATAGCGTCAACAGTGAGTGCATTGATCCTTGGGAAATGGATGGAATCTATCAGGTTGAAGATAGACCTGATGGCTCTGGTGATCCAATAGAAGAGGTGACTGATGATATTGGGATACCATATGCAAAGGTATTTTTTGCCGATGCAAAATGGCTGTGGAAAGTAAGCCCACGTCTTGGATTTAGTCATGTCATAACAGATAGAGCCACATTCACCTTTAACTATGGCCTTTATTATCAAACTCCGATATACGAGAATGTATATCTTAACACCAATAGACAGGAGAATCCCCTAGAAACATTTGAAGAGAGTGAGGGCCAAATAGGAAACGCAACGATGACTGCGTCTAGGACTCAATCATATGAATTTGGCTTTAATGTTCAGGTTGGAAACCACTGGGCATATTCAATTGCGGGTTGGGTCAAGGACATGGATCAGCTGGTTACTGCAAAAACATACAGAACAGGGATATATGAGTATCAGGTGGCTGCAAACGGGGACTATGGAACCGCAAAAGGGATTGACTTTACTCTTGAAAATAGAGGCTTAGCTGTGAATACTACCCTCCAGTACACATACTCTGTTGCAGAGGCAAATGGAGAGTATGATGCAGCGGCGTTTGGGGGGCAGTATGTTGATGCTCCATCTCAGCAGTATCTGATGACCTTTGATCGTACTCATGACCTCACTCTATCAATGTATGCATTCCTTCCATTTGGGGTAACCGCTTCAATGACAAATTTTTATCAATCAGGAATACCCTATACTCCTGTAATTTTTAGTGGAAACAAACCCCAAGATGACGAACTAAATAAAAATTCAAAAAGATCTCCAGATTGGTACAGCGCAAACATGTCTCTTTCAAAAAATGTTGAGATTAGTAACCTTAAAATGACGCTGGGATTGAGCATCTACAATTTATTTAATAATAGAAATGAGCTAAGTGTATATAGAATCACCGGGAACACTACAGACCCAGGTGATTATTATACAGATGAAATTGGTGAATCAGTTTCAAGTGCATACTATGATCAGCCCTGGAGAAATTCTTCTCCTAGAGAAATCAATTTCTTTATAAGAATGGACTTTAATTAATGAATAATAGTATAAAGATACTAACTTTCATTTTCGTAAAGGTTTGTATACTGTCACTCCTTTTTACATCTGAGATTAACAATAATCAAGAAGGAGATGGTGAGAATTATGGAGCTGGCCCTATATCAGATGGTAGCGGCAGAAGCTTGGGGCAGTATGGATACCCCAGTGACCCCGCTGTTGATAGAGCCAAGGGCTATCTGCTAA
>CAYNPP010000042.1:0-11163 GCA_964399095.1 uncultured bacterium
CCTGTATCCCTTAGAAATATTATTGCATCTGTTGTAAGAAATGGATGATGAGCAGCATTGTAATCCCTTCTTTTCTTCTGTTCTTCATTTGGAATAGTCCTGATGATAATTGCATCTAAAAAATTATTATCCACTATTTTACTCTCTAGTTGTGCTTTGGTTATAAATAGGTCATCATTGTTTAAAGGTGCATGATAGTTTTCATCTGTGTTTGATGTAGGTTTAATTGTAATTAATTGAGATGGAATAAAATTTAGGTTTTTAATCATATCAATTGTTGCGCCATTATTAGAAATATGATACGCACTTTCTGTGTGTGTCCCCATGCAGTGTACATTTAATTCAATTAAAGGGACATTGCATCCAGCCCCCTTGTCAAGAGAGTACTCACTATCTTCGAATGTGTAGTATCGCTTAATTGGTTTAGATGAATCATAGAACTTTGGATTCTGATTATCATTAAATTGCATAGGAATAGATATATCAATCCCAGCTTCACTATCAAACGAATACATATTATTATTAATTGTTATTTTCATATCAGCAGCTAATTTTAGTTAGTTTCTTATTAATCAGCTCACTTGCTTTCTGTTTATCATAATTTTCTATATTAGCATCATTATTTTCAAGCAATTTATCAAGAATATTACTTTGAATTTTTCCTCTATCATAGGCTTGTTTATATGGGATTGTAGTAAATGATACCATTGTGTATAGTGGTATAAACTGATCTGGATAATCATTGTTGAGTATAAATGATAGCTTTTGCTTGTTTATATGAGACTCATCAAGAACATCATTTCTCATCACAGTATAGTTATCAAGAGATAAATCAAGGATTGCATCGGCATCCTTTTTTCGTTTTTTATAAAACTCATCAAAGATATCTTTCCAATCGAAATTTGATTTTTCTCCAATAATTTGACTTAGTATGTAGCAATCTTCGAAGGAGGCGTTCATTCCCTGCCCATAGAATGGCACTGTTGCATGGGCGGCATCTCCTATTGATAGTGCTTGCCCTTCATAGTTCCATGTAGGACACCGTAAGCCTACAAGTTTTCCTATTGGGTTATTAAAAAAATCATATTCAAGATTATCGAGAAGAGGAATAACATCACAGAAATTATTTCCAAAAAAATTAAGTAAAGAATTTTTATCTGCTATAGATTTAAAACTATTTTCTCCTTTTGATTTCATAAATAGTGTACATGTAAAGCTTTTATCCATATTAGGGAGAGCAATCATCATCATATCTCTTCTTGGCCATATGTGCAGAGAGTTTGGCTCCATTTGGAACTCATTATTTTTCGATTTTATAGTTAGTTCTTTATAGCTGTGCTCTATATTTATGTAGTCTAGTTCATTTTTATTTAGCGCAGCAACATGACTTGAAATAATTGAGCGGTATCCATCTGCACCTATTATTGGGGATTTTATATCAATAGAATTTCCATTAACATTTAACTTCCTATTAACTAGGTCAATATTTTGACACTTCATATCAAAGTGAATCCTGACATTACCAGTTTTTTCTGCGTTGTCAATTAATATGTTATTAATAGATTGCCTAGATACTGAATTTATATAATGATCTTTTTTATTTCCATATGCTTGAAAAGAAATATCTCCATCTATTGAATGAATTGTCCTCCCGTACATAGGGATAAGAAGAGACTTAAACTTGTCATCAAATATACCCGCATACTCAAGGGATTTAATTCCTCTTTTTGATAATGCGAGATTAATCGATCGACCAGAAAATTCTTTTTGTTTTCTGCTGTCTGGTGATCTCTCATACATATTAATATTACATCCATGCTTAGAAGATAGAATTAGAGATAGAAGAGGCCCGGTAAGTCCTGACCCAATAACCGTTAATTGTTTTTTCATAATTTTTTTAAAACTTCTACAAAATTATATATATCAGAGAATGTGTTATAGAAGGCACAAGGTGCAGCGCGCACTATATTTGGCTTTCTAAAATCACAGAGGATATTATTTGCATCAAATACATCATTAACAGATTTTTCATTTCTATCTATCATAATTGAAAGCTGAGATCCTCTTGAATCTGAATTATTTGGAGTGATGATTTTAATTATATCAGAATCAAGTGAATTGATCAGAAACTCCATATAAGATGTGAGTATTTTACTTTTCTTGATAAGATTAGCAATCCCAGCATCATCAAATAAATCAAGTGAGCTTCTAAGAGATGCCATAGATAGAATAGGGGGGTTACTTGATTGCCATGCCTCTGCTCCTATTATAGGATCAAATTTAGTCGGTGGATCAAATCTTGTATTTTTATTATGTCCCCACCAGCCCTCAAGTCTGGGTATATTTTTATTGTTATGATATTTTTCGTGTATAAAAGCACCAGAGGGTGCACCGGGACCACCATTTAGATACTTATATCCACACCACGCAGCAAAATCAATCTCCCAATCATGTAATTTAAGTGTTACATTTCCAGCTGCATGGGCTAAGTCTAGCCCTATTACACAATTATTTTCAGTTGCAATTTTTGAAGCAGATTTTATATCATAAAGCTGCCCCGTATAGTAATTGACCCCGCTCAAAAGAATTAAACCCACATCATGAATTTTTTCCTCAATTTCATTTAATATACTGCCATTTGGAATGCAGCTATTATTATTCAATGTATTAATTTCAATTAGGTCCTTAACAGGATCTAGACCATGAAGTTTGAGGTGAGATTGCACTGCATACTTATCAGATGGAAAGCATGGGGTATCAATTAAAATTTTATATTTTTTATTATTTGGGCGAAAAAATGAAATCATTAAAAAATGGAGATTAGATGTTAGTGAATTCATTAAGACAGTCTCTGATTCTTTTGAGCCAACAATCTTTGACATTGCGCTATTTAAATAGCAGTGGTAATCGAGCCACGGGCTTTTGCCCTCATGGTGGCCCTTCACTGCTAATTCTGCCCAACTATCTATCTCATCGTTTACATATTTTGATGCATCCTTAGGTTGCAATCCAAGAGAGTGTCCACATAGATATATTGGATTTGATGAAGGTAATATAAATTTATTTTTATATGTTTTTAATGGATCCTCAGCATCAAGGTTTTTTGCGAAATTATATTCTGTAGAGAATTTATCAAGCATCAAATGAATTGATTTTTATCTAGATTTAGCCACTCTAGTGCAGTTCCACTAAGCAATCGTTCTTTGTCATTTTCTGAAATTGAATTTAATTTTGAAATATTGCTTCCGGGCTCTGATTCGCCTAGAGGGAATGGATAGTCTGTTCCTAGTGCAATTTGATTTATCCCCATAGTATCTATAAGAAATTGTAATGACTCTTTACTATGCACCAGAGAGTCAACATAAAATTTATTTAGATAATTTCTGGGATTTATATTATTATCAATTGAGCAAAGATCTGGTCTCTGGAGAAACCCTTGCTCTATCCTTCCCAGTGTATATGGAAATGTCCCCCCGCCGTGAGCAAAAGCTACGCGAAGATTGGGAAATTTTTCAAAAATTCCACCAAAAATCATAGAGCATATTGCCCTTGTTGTTTCAGCTGGCATTCCGACTAACCATGGAAGCCAATATTTTTTCATTTCTGATGTCCCTATCATATTCCACGGATGAATAAAAAGAGACATGGATAGCTCTTCACAAGCGGCAAAGAAATCATAAAATTCTTCGTCATTTAAATTTTTATTGTTGATATTTGTACCTATCTCTACTCCACTAAGATTAATCTCTTTTTTACATCTTTCAAGTTCTTTTATTGCGTGGGGAATTGATTGCAGCGGAACGGTTCCTAATCCAATAAACTTTTTTGGATACTCGCTGCAAATATCAGCAATTGAGTTATTAATAAACTTAGATAATTCTAAGGCATCATTGATTTCAGCCCAATAAGAAAACATGATTGGTATAGGAGAAATTACCTGGGCATCAACATTGGATTTCTTAGATTCTTGTATTCTAACCTCTGGTGACCAGCAGTTGCATTGTATTGTTCTAAATTTTTTTTCAAAAAGGATCATATCAGCTTCTGTGTCACTTCTTTTTTCTAATCGTACAAAGCCATCATAACCGAATTTTTTTGAATAATCAGGAAGTTGTTCAGGGATGATATGAGTATGAATATCTATTTTTAACATTAGTTATTTTTCGAGTATGGAGTTACAATTTTTACATTTGCGAGATTCTGTATTACTCCAAAATTTTTCAAATATTGGAGGTAGTTGTTTTACAATATCAACGAGTTGAAAAAAATCTTCATACAGTAAAGTGCTACATTCATCACAGTACCATTGAAATCCATCAAGTTCTCCTTTATTTCTTTTTCTTTCAATTACAAGTCCAACAGTATTTGCAAATCTCTGTGGTGAGTGTGGAACTTTAGGTGGTAGAAGAAAAATTTCTCCTTCCTTAATATTTATATCTTTTGGTTTACCTGAATCCATAACCCTGAGAGTCATATCACCTTCAATTTGGTAAAAAAATTCTTCTCCCTCATCAACATGATAATCTTTTCTGGAGTTTGGTCCCCCAACAACCATAATAATAAATTCCGTATCCTGATATACAACTTTATTACAAACAGGCGGCCTGAGCATTTCTCTATTCTGTTCTATCCACTCTTTAAAGTTAATAGGGGGAATCATTTTTCATCCTTATTGATTAACGCTATACATTTGAATTCAATTGCAATATCAGTTGGCAGTGCATTTATCTCTAGCGTTGTCCTGCATGCATGGCATTCAGGAAAATACAAATTATATATTTCATTAAATTTATTAAAATCATTTTTCATATTTACTAAAAATACTGTCACATCAATTAAACCGCTCCATGATGAATTTGATTCTTCCAGTATATTTTTGACATTATTTAAAACTGCATGCGTTTGTTGTTCAATATCATATGAGACTAGCTCTCCATCATTATTATATACATTCCCAGGGATAGAGTTATCGTTACTATCTCTAGGGCCAACTCCCGATAGATATAGAATCCCATTAATCTCATTTGAGTGGGGATAATTTCCAACTGGATTAGGAGCATTCTTTACTATGTTTTTTTTAATTGTCATATTTAACACATACATTTTTATGTTCAGTAAAAAAATCTAATCCATATTCTCCACCTTCTTTACCAAAGCCAGAGTCTTTTATTCCACCAAAGGGTGTTCTTAAATCTCTTTCAAGCCAACAGTTAATCCAAACTAAGCCAGATTCTAATACTTCTGCAAGCTTATCAGCTCTATTAGTATCTTGTGTCCAAATTATTGATGCTAATCCATAATCAGTATCATTTGCCATTTTAATTGCCTCATCTTCATTTGTAAATTTATTTAATGTGACAACAGGTCCAAAAATCTCTTCTTTATTTAATTTTGAATTCTGACTTAGTCCCTCAATAATTGTCGGATTAAAAAACCATCCCGATGAACATTTACCATCGATGTCTGGCTGATCTCCTCCATATAGGATATCCCCCCCTTCATTAATTGCATGCTCAACGTATTTTTTGATTTTATTCAAATGTTCATATGAAACAATGGCCCCTTGATTAGTTGCATTATTAAAAGGATCTCCAACATTTAATTTTGAAACAGATGATATAAAATCTTTTTTAAATTTTTCGTAGATTGTGTCCTGAATATATATTCTAGAACCAGAAAGGCATATTTGTCCTTGATTTAGAAACGATGATTTTACAAGGCTTTCTATCATTTCTTTATAGTTGCAATCATCAAAGATCAAAACAGGATTTTTCCCTCCCATCTCTAGGCTAATTCTTTTAATATTACTCGAAGCTTTTAAAGCAATCTTTTTCCCAGTTTCAGTACCACCTGTAAATGAAATTGCTTTTATTTTTTTATGTTCTACTATTTTTTCACCAATATTATTCCCTTTTCCATGGAGCACATTAATAACGCCTCTAGGTATCCCAGCTTTAATACATGCCCCAGAAAACAAATATGCTGTATAGGGAGTTACTTCAGATGGTTTCGCAATAACACAGTTCCCTGATACTAAAGCAGGTGCAATTTTCCATGTAAATAAATACAGAGGGAGATTCCATGGAGAAATAGTCCCCACTACACCAAGTGGCTGTCTTAGAACTGTACTTTCTATATTATCCTGAGAAAATTTTTTATTATTTTGACTCATAGCTAATTCAGCATAGAATCTAAGATTTTTTATTGATCTAGGGATATCTATTGATTTTGAAATTGCTAACGGTTTTCCATTATCAGTGCTTTCAGCAATAGCAAATTTATCTAGTTCACTTTCAATTATATCCGCCAATGAAAATAAAAAAGCACTTCTTTTATCTTGTTTGAGACTAGACCATTCATCAAAGGAGGCCTCTGAACTTTCAATGGCAATATCAAGGTCCTCCCTAGAAGAGTCTGGGCACGTTGCAAAAACCTCTCCAATTGAAGGATTATATATATCTATGTATTTACGATTAGATGAGGTTTTAAAGCTCCCATCAATATAATTTTTTATAGTAATCATTTATAATGTTGATAATCTTCCACCATCAACGGGAAGATTAATTCCATTAATATAAGACGCATCTTCAGATGCTAAAAAGCATATTGCTTTTGCTGTTTCCTTTGGATCTGCAAATCTACCAATTGGAATTTGTGAATATGCTTCCGATATGACACTTTCTATATCAAAATTATTTTTTGAAGCTTTATTTAAAAAAATTTCCTTTAATCTTTGAGTATCAGTGTATCCAGGAAGAATATTATTAACGGTTATTCCAAATTCACCCAGTTCAAATGATAGAGTTTTCGCCCAATTTGCCACTGCCCCTCTTATAGTATTTGATATACCCAATCCCTTTATTGGCTCTTTTACAGATGTTGAAGTAATATTAATAATTCTCCCAAAACCTGCTTCTTTCATCCCTGGGACAAGTGCTTTAACAAGTATATGGCTACATATCAGATGCCGATTGAAAGCATTGATGAAATCTTCACTTGTTGATTCTAGAATTGGTGAGGGTGTGGGTCCACCAGAATTATTAACTAGTATGTGTATTGTTTCACTGTCATTCAAAAGCTCATCAATTTTTTTCTTAAGATTATTTGGTTCATCAAAATCAGCAACCACATAGGAGTGTTTTTGATCCAACGATGTATCTAGCTGATCAAATATTTTTTTAAGGGAAGCCGCACCTCTTGCCAATAGAATTATGGATATCCCCTTCTTAGAGAGCTCGATAGCAGTTGATGCACCAATCCCCTGTGAACTTCCACAAACTAACGCTCTTTTATTTTTCATTTTTTAATTCCTTTTTATAAAAATACCCCAGCTTATGTTTTATTTCAGAGGGCAGTTCAGGCAAGGATGTTTTTGGTATCAAATATGTTGACAAATTAGCATAGTCATCAAATATACTATGCTTTTCTAATGTTTTTTGAAGATAACTATATCCAGATGATCCCCCTGAACCAATTTTAACTCCTATCATTCTTTGTGCTAAAAGAGCATGCTTATATCTCCAAGAATTTAAAGATTGATCAATATCAATTAATTTTATAATTAATCTGTAGGGAGTTTGTAGAATGGGTTCATTTCGGTAGAGCATAATAAAAAGTGCGGCATGAGATGCCTTTTGAGATAATTTTTTTGATCCATTATCTATTAATTTTTTATATTTATCTGCATTAAATAGAGAATCATAATTATTTGCTATTTTTTTGTAGTTATCCAGCTGGTCTTTTTTTGCCTCCGCATCCAAATTTTCATTTTTATTTATAATGCTAATATCATTATCTATCATATTTTTTATTGCTGTTTTATATTCTTTCCAAAAACTAAAATTCTTTTCTTCTAAGAAAGGAGTCCTTTCAAGCCAGCTTTCTACCAAATCAAATAAATTAGATTGATTTTCATATTTTTCAGCAATCGCAATTTCTTCATTTGATAAAAATTGTGTATAGTCTTTTTTACTAAACTTAAGTCGCTTATTTCGTTTAAGGCCTAGAGCGTTTTCAATTACTCTAAATTGAGTGCTCTGAAAGCCTGAGGCAGGATTTAGCAAGTCTCTAAATTCAAGAAAATCCATTGGAGTCATTGAATTTAGAATATCAATCTGTTTGATTGCAATTTCTTGAATATCATTTATCCTTACTAACCTTGTTACAATAATATTGACATTAGACTCTGAAATATGAGGATCGTGGAAATAATCAATAATAGAATTAATTTCATGAATAATTTGTTTAAACCAAAGCTCATATATTTGATGAATAATAATAAATAACATTTCATCATGTACGGGACTGTCAAGTACATCTGAGCGTAGTTTTTGAGAGCCTAAAATTTTATTTAATTGTAAGTAGTTGCTGTATGATGGTTTTTCTTTACTCATACAATATCATTCTACTACCAGCTGTGCATTTAAGATTCCATCAATTTTATTTAGCATGTTTCTTAAATGGGCAGAGGTGGTCTCATCTTCAAAAATGTAATATGGAAGCGACTCCGATATCTTCATTTTAATTTTTCTTAAGGTGTAATATGAAATTGAATGTGTATCTCTTGGGAAATAATTCTGTTCATCAAAATATATACTGGAAAGCATATCTATATAAAAGCTCTGTGTTTCTCTTCGGAAACTGTTAATTGATTCAAATTTATTAAGCTCCATCCATAGCTCATCTGACACAGCATCAAATAATTCATGAACAGTGAATTTTTCACTACCTTTATTTGTACGAAGTATGTTATCATGGATTCTATGGATAATTCTTGGACTATGAATTCGAACTAGAGTTGATCTTTGTAGGTTTCTTATAATATTATGAATTGGAAAATCTAGCCTCTGCATCCTCCAGGTGCGGTCTGTAAAATCATCATATCTCTCTGGAGCTAATTTATTTAGAAAATCAGGTTCAAAATAGAAGGCATCCTCCCCTAGAATATTACTCAACAGAAAGTCTAGTGCTCTTCTTTGATCCTTTGCACTAACCACCACCATAGGTAAGTTTTTTGTTTCTTGTCCCACATGATGTCTGCTGTGATAAATACCACCAATAAACTTTGGGACATTCCTTGATGCCCTAGAATATTCGTACAATCCCTGATAAAACACAGATCTTAATTTTGGATATCTCTCACCATCTTTTTCAAAATTTTCTAATAAGCTATCCCAATATTTATTAGCTAAATCAATTTGATATTCTGAGAATCCAATGGGATCAGATGACATATCTCGAAGGCTTGTAAGAGGATCTATGCTTCTTGTTGAGCTACCAAAGGCATCCTCATCAGTCCCATATGCAAGCCATGGATCCGTTGATTTTGATGCTATGCTCTCTAGCCATTCCTGCTCACTAATTCCAGCATTATCGGGGCTGTCTGAGTATCCATATTCTATTGCCCAATAGTCATATGGCCCCGGCTGTGTTTGAAAGTAGTTTTTCCCTCCATCCAATAAATTTGTAGCATTATAATCCATCACAGAGCCAGTTACACCATATAAATCTGTAAATCTCGAGTCACTTAATTGCTCTAAAGTGAAAACTGAGCTAGCTTTAAAATTATGTCTAAGCCCCAGTGTATGACCCACTTCATGTAATAGAAGATCAACTATTCCATCCCTTACAAATTTTTCCATATTCTCCTTGGTATCTTTGAGTATATTATTTGTAATCAGGTAGCTCCATGTAAAAGCCATTTTATATTTTAGATAATCTCCATAATTACATAATCCTGAAATATTATTTTCATCATGGTTATGGTTATGATTCTCATCCCACATATTCTCCAATGTATTTTCATTAAGAAGTGGATCCACATAATTTTCAAAGTCATCGTAGTAGAATCTAACATAATCATTGCTAACTCTAATATCTGCATCATAAAGCTCTCCAGTGTATGGATTGGCCCTAGATGGACCAACAGCGTATGCAGACTCAGGGTGGACAAGCCATCTTATTGTATTGTATCTTACATCAGCAGGATCCCACTCTGCATTATCTGGCATTTGTTTGACTTCAATAGCATCAATATATCCTATTTTTTCAAATGCTTTATTCCATTGAAGGATCCCTTCTCTAACAGCATCCCTGAATTCATGTGGGATTGTATTTTCTAACCAAAAAACAATTGGCTCAACAGGTTTTGATAGAATTTCATTTGGAGTAGCCTTTTCTAGTTTCCATCTATTTATATATCTAACATATGGGTCCTCTTGAAGAGTATATGAATAATCTTGATACATTGTTGTAAAATATCCAACTCTATCATCTTCTATTCTTGGGATATAATCAGAATCAACTAGCGAGGAAAAACTTATATGATATCTGTGTAGCATGCTTTGAGAGGAGATTAGAGTGAACCTATCACTTGATTTTTTACTTTTGTAATGTAAATAAAAATCTATTTCTGAATTCATGGGAAATGATTTTATATAATTATAGTAGCTATTTTCTTTATCGAAAATAAATCTATTATTTGTTCTTCTTACTACATTTACAAAATCGTTTAAAAAGAATTTATTTCCATCTATTAAAATTGCCCCATTATTTTTATTCTCATTCCCACTTATTTTAGAAGAGGCAATTATTGAATTTGGGATATGATCTGCTACTAATTTTGATATAGGACGGTTCTCATCTGCTCTAAATTTTGTATTTTTTTCGATTAGCTGAACTACTTGCCCCACTCTTTTAAAAAAATATACACCCTCTCCCTGCATTGAGCTGCCATCGAATTGGTAGCCATCGCCAGACTGTCTTGTTAAACTCATTAAAAATTCAACTTCAAACTGCTCAGGTTTTATTGATAGATACACTTTATTTTTATCTTTATCTATATAAAAGTCAATAAAACCTGGGATTGATTCCATCCCTTTTACTAAATCGTGATAGGACTTCCCCTTTTTAGCAGATTTTTTATTTGATGATTTTTTATTTTGGCTTTTATTTTTATCTAAAAAATCTATAGGCAGTGGTTTTAGAGGATCTGCTTTCATATTAAAATGAAATAGAATACAAATTGATATAAATAATGTTGTTGTTTTCATAAACACCTTTTTTTTAGTTGACTTGGATAATAATCACCTAATTATAATATCATTTCTTTTTGGTCCTGTAGATATATGCTTAATTGGAACCCGCAAAATATTTTCAAGATAC
>CAYNPP010000043.1:0-685 GCA_964399095.1 uncultured bacterium
ATTAGTTATTCAGATATTGTAAAGGCCATTACAAGCTTATTATTTCCTCTTTTTATTGCCAACATAATAATATCACCAACCTCATAATTTTTTATAACCGCATCATAGTCTTCCTTTGACTCTATATTTGTTCGCCCAATCTTAGTAATGATATCATTAACTCTAATCTGTTGATTGAATGCAGTGGATTCTTTTTCTACCTTATATATAATCACTCCTGACACATCATCTGTATTTTTCACCTTCAATCCTAAAATATCATGCGCTTCATCAGTGCTTATATCAGTCATATTCTCTTCTGAGGGTCTGTGACCAAGAGTTACAGATATCCTTAGCTTCTCGTTTTCTCTTATTACTATGAAATTAGTTAAATCTCCAGGATGCTTAGAAGTAACCATCCTAATTAGATCTTTATCATTTTTTATTTCTTTATTATCTATTTTAATAATCACATCTAATTCCTTTAAGTCAGATTTTGATGCAGGGCTTTCAGGTAAGATAGACACAATCATAGCCCCATCTTTATTATCAAGAGATAAGGCTTCAACTATTTCCTCATTTAAATTTTGAATCTGGATACCCAACCAACCTCTTGAAACTTTTCCATCATTTACAAGATCCTCAACAACTCTTTTTGCTTGGTTTATTGGGATCGCAAATCCAACTCCTGCATTAGATTTCGAAT
>CAYNPP010000043.1:695-11032 GCA_964399095.1 uncultured bacterium
GGTATTTATTCCAACAAGGTCCCCATCAAGGTTCAGCAATGCACCCCCTGAATTTCCGGGATTAATTGCTGCATCATGTTGTATAAAGTCTTCAAAGCCCATTTTTGATACAACGCTACTTCTTCCTACAGCGCTAACGATTCCTGCAGTAACAGTATGATTTAAGTGTAATCCAAATGGGCTTCCTATAGCAATGACCCACTCTCCTACTGATAATGCATCTGAATCACCCATTTTTAACTCAGGGAGCACTAAATCGGTTTCTATTTTAATAACTGCTAAATCAGATAATGGATCAACGCCAATTATAGTTGCATCTATTTCAGACTTATCAAACAAAACAACTTTGATACTCGTTGCATTCTCTACAACATGATTATTTGTAATTATATACCCCTCCTTGTCAATTATAACACCTGATCCAAGTGATTGCCCCTTTTTTTTATATTCTGGAAAAAAATCCTCAAAAAAAGGATCATTAAAAAAAGGATTGAATTGTCTCTGGGTATACTCTACTTCAGTGATAACCGATACAATGCTAGGGTTTGCATTTTTAGCAACATCAATAAATGGTTGATTAAATTTATAGTTATTAGCGAGTACTGCTGTTAGAAAGATAAATGATAAAATAATTTTAATAGATTTCATGTATCTGTCACTCCTTTTTAAAATTCAATTAGATTTATGCTTTTATATTTATTTAGTTCCTTAATTTATTTATATAATTAACAGAAATAATAATAAATTTATTTACAATGAAATATGTATTAGTTACAGGAGTAAGTACAGGGATAGGACGATCAGGGCTCGAGCATCTAATTAACAAAGGCTATAGAGTTTTTGGTAGTGTTCGCACTCAAAATGATGCAGATAAGCTATCTCAAGAATTCGGAGACAATTACATTCCACTAATTTTTGATGTTACTAATGAGACTGAGGTTATTGAATCAGTAAAAAAAGTAAAATCTATATTAAATGATAATGATCAGCTAGTTGCTATTGTAAATAATTCAGGTATTGCGCTGGGAGGACCAATTCAGTATCTTGAGACTGATGTATATAGGAAGCAATTTGAGGTCAATTTATTTGGAGTTGTAACAGTAACTAGAGCATATTTAGAATTGTTAGGAGCAAAATTAGGAGCACATTATAAGGGAAAAATAATAATGATATCTTCTGTAAGTGGGAAAAGGTCTTTTCCATTTGTTTCTCCTTATACTGCAAGCAAGCATGCTTTGGAGGCCTTCTCTGATTCATTAAGAAGAGAGATGATGCTATATGGCATTGATGTTGTGATTATTGAACCCGGTCCTATTAAAACACCTATTTGGGATAAGGCTCCATCAATTGATGAAAATCCCTTTATTGGCACAGTATATGAATCAGCATTACATAAATTCTATAAGCAGATGGTAACAAAAGGAAAAATTGAAGGGTTGCCGGTCAAAAAGGTTGGTCAATTAATAGAAAGGATTGTTAGTTCTAAAAAGACTAAAACTCGCTATGTTATTACAGGAAGAAAGTGGATAGATTTTATTTTACCTGGGATTTTACCTGATAGATGGCTTGATAGATTGTTTGCAAAATTTTTGGGGATAGATAAAGAAAAAATTTAATTATCCTATGATAATTGCTATAGATAAAATGATATCCATAATATCTATTGATTCATCATTATTTAAATCAGCAATATCAATTTGGATTTCAGATAAATTCTGGTTCCCCAATATATATCCAATCATTAGAATAATATCTTGTATGTTACAAGAGCCATCTTGATTGACATCTCCCTCAATTTGCTCTTCAAAAAGTATATTCATTGTGAAACTTCCCTGAAGAGGGAGCTCATATGGAGGTAAACCAAAATAACTAAGCCATATGATATTATCATGCATAGTGTATTCAAGGCTAAGGCCATTTTCATCTTCTATATTTATATATTGAAGATTATTACTAAGGACACCTGAAAGACCAAGCTTATTAATTGAATTTTCAATATTTATCAAATAATTTTCAAAATTCTGATTTAATATGTGAAGAATTAGTGTATCAGAGTTGCTAAAGTTATAAATGTCAATACCTTCTTCTGTTCTATTGATATCTATATTAATAAAGTTTAGTGTATCTACTTGATTTGCTGCTTCAACCCAATATGATCTACTAGGTTCATCTAAATTAACACTAATATTATTCGGATTATCTACAAGAACAAATTGAGACATCCAATCGCAGACATGCTCTTCATCTATAACAGAGAAACCGTGTGAACCTAAGGGGATTGTGTCTATCCACATATTATGATTATATCCAAGTAATACATCATACATCTCTTCGGCATGAATTCTATGGGGTTCAGATTCACCAAAGTCAAGGTAAACAGGTAGATGCTGAAGATTGTAGTGCATACTCTGAGAGAAGTCTTCAAAATATATTGCGCTGTTTCTGTGATACTCAAAGGGAACTTCTGTCCAGTCCCCACCAAACCACTCAATCATAGAGTTATTTCCGTCCATCTCAATTGCTCTTCTTTCACAGTCAAGAATACCTGATGCAGATGCTGTAGCAGCGACCATGGGCTCATTAGGATTAAGATGATTGTTGTTGAAAATCATACCAGCTGCGCCACCCATGGATCCACCAACCATATATATTCTTGTGCTGTCAATGCTAAAGTTTTCCATTAGCCACACAATCTCATTTTTTACCATCTCTTGTGCTCCCTGATGATTATAGTTATTAGAAGATCCTCCAAAAGGAGAGAGGAAAATCCAGTTTCTTGAATTAGCCTCTTCATCAAAGGTGGTATAGTATGTTGAATTTTCATTTCCTCCCCACTGATGGAATGCAACAAGCAGAGGATGCATTTCTTCATCATTATATAAATCAGGAATTTGATAAGAGAAGACATCAATAGTATCTTGGTCTTGAACCAAGTACTCTGTAAAGATATCTTGACAAAAGAGAAATGATACCACTGTAGATAATAAAATTATATTCATCATAATAAAATATACGTTAATTCATCAGAAATAAAAAAGAGGCCTATTAAGGCCCCTTTAATGTAGGAGGAGGCAATTAGATTTTTAGGAGGAGTATCCATTGCCTATTATAACTTATATTAGTTTTTCATTATTTCAATATTTTTTAATGTAAAACTATGTAACTATCTTAGATGCAGAATACTTGTTGCTAGTAATTTTAATCATCCATAGAAGGCTGATGGTAGAAGCAATAAAAGAAGAAAATACTATTGAGTACCAGATAAACTCTAGTGGCAGGTTATAAACTCTCGTAAAAATAAAACCCAATGGCGCATTGATTACCACAACTCTAATTAAAGTAACAATGAGCACAGGGCTCCCATGGCCAAGGCCCTGCATAATTCTGCTGCTTGTCATACCAATCGTGACAAATGGATAAGAGAAACAAACAATACTAAAATAAACTTTAGAAATATTAATGATCTCTATAGAATCTGTAAACAATGGAATAATATACTCTGATGAAAGAAAGAAGAATAGCGAACAAAAACATGCAAATGTTATGGCGGCCTTGATTCCATATTTAATTATTTTTTTTATCAAATCATGTCTTTCAGCTCCGTAGAACATCCCTACTAATGTGACGAGTGCACTTGAAATAGATATTATAGGTAGAAAAAATAAATGCTCTATTCTTCCACATGTTTGATACGCAGCAACAGCAGTTGGGTTATTAAGTATTATATTAAAAATAAATGCTCCCATTGCCATAATCATCATAGACAAAGATGATGGTATCCCAATAGACAAAATTTCATTTGTAATAGATCTGTTAAACTTTAAATGCTTAAAATAAATTTGAAGATAGGTAGATTTTTTTACTGTGATGTAGTATAGAAAGATACAGCACACAATAAATTGACTTAGCACCGTTGCCCATGCTGCGCCTTTGATTCCATAGTAGTATATAAAAATTGGATCAAGCAGAATATTTATTACAGTGCCGGCCCCAAGCACCTTCATTGGAAAAATATTATCTCCCTCTCCAGATAAAATTGCCCTTGTTAGCATGCTTAGTATCATAAAAATAGACCCAGTGCTTAAAATTTTAAAGTAATCAATTGCATATAAAACAGAGGGTCCTTTTGCATTTTGGATTGAAAAAATATTTTCTCTAAAAATCAAAGTAATGAGTATGATTATAATAGAAACTGTTACACCAATAAGGATTGTTTGTCCGGCTGCAATTTCAGCATTTTCTTTTTCTTTTTTCCCAATTAGTTTTGCAATAATTGCAGTAGATCCCGCAGCCAGGCCAAAGGTTATTCCCATAATAATAAACATATAAGGGAAAACATAGCCCAGAGCTGCCAATGCATCAGCTCCAACCCACCGGCCAATAAAGGCGGTATCGGTAAGCATGTAAATTGATTGTATTAGCATACCAAACATCATTGGGACTGCTAGCTTCCATAAAGAAGATGTAGGATTTTCTATAAACTCATTAAGTCTATTTTTTTCTTCTTTTATCATGGTTGCAAGTTAGAAAATAACAAGCTTACAGAAGTAAGGTTATTTCAAATTTTTTTAGGTTGTATATGTATGATTATAATAAATTTCAAGGATATGATAAATTAAATGAATTTCATGGAGGAACTCAATAAGATGAACTATAATAATGCAGAAGATTTTTTAAAAAATGTCGAATTAAAAAATCCAAATGAAAAAGAATTTCATCAGGCGGTTAGGGAGGTTGTTGAAACCCTTTGGCCCTTTTTAGAAGAGAACCCTCATTATCAGCATGCGTCTATATTAGATAGAATGGTTGAGCCTGAAAGGGTAATTATGTTTAGAGTTCCATGGCTGGATGACTCTGGAAGCCCACAAGTAAATAGGGGGTACAGAGTTGAATTTAATTCAGCGATAGGACCATACAAAGGTGGACTTCGATTTCACCCATCTGTAAATCTAAGTATCCTTAAGTTCCTTGGATTTGAACAAGTATTTAAAAATAGCCTAACAACATTGGCAATGGGGGGAGGAAAGGGAGGCTCTGACTTCGACCCAAAAGGAAAATCTGACAATGAAGTAATGAAATTCTGTCAATCTTTTATGACTGAGCTATCAAAGCATATTGGAGCAAATACTGATGTTCCTGCTGGAGATATTGGTGTTGGAGGTAGAGAGATTGGATTTATGTTTGGTCAATATAAAAGAATAAGAAATGAGTTTACTGGAGTTTTAACGGGAAAAGGAATAAACTGGGGTGGAAGTTTAATTAGACCAGAGGCAACGGGCTATGGAGCTGTTTATTTTGCAGATCAAATGCTCTCAGAGAATGGCATCAATATGGATGGAATGAAAGTGGCTATCTCAGGTTCAGGTAATGTTGCGCAATTTGCCACAGAGAAGGTGATTGATCTAGGTGGAAAGGTTGTCACTTTATCAGATTCTAGTGGGACAATTTTTGATGAAAATGGTATTGATAGTGAAAAGCTTGAATTTGTAATGGACCTAAAGAATGTTAAAAGAGGAAGAATCAAAGAATATTCAAAGGAGTATGGTGTAGAATATCTTGAAGGGAAAAGACCTTGGTCTGTTGCATGTGATATAGCTCTTCCATGCGCGACTCAAAATGAAATTGATATTGATGATGCCAAAGTATTAGTAGATAATGGGTGCAAGGTTGTGGCGGAAGGCGCAAATATGCCTACAACCTACAAAGCAACGGAACATTTCATAGATAGTGGAGTTTTATTTGGCCCTGGAAAGGCAGCTAATGCTGGAGGGGTTGCTGTATCTGGACTTGAGATGTCGCAGAATAGCATTCGAATGAGTTGGTCTAGAGAAGATGTGGATAATAAGCTCAAAACAATTATGACAGATATCCATACAAAATGCGTTGAGCATGGTAAATCAGGTAAAGTTATAAACTACGTTAAGGGTGCAAATATTGCTGGATTTATTAAAGTTGCAGATGCAATGCTTGACCAGGGGCTTGTTTAGATCCCTGGAGATTCCTGTTCATCCATAATATCTTCTACTTCTCTGGATTTGATTATATGACCTTTGCCGATTCTCCCATCAATCTCAACAGCTAGCGGCTGTTTGGTCTCTACCCAGATTAACTGGGGGTCTTTTTCTATAACCTTTTGGCTTTTCATCCACTCCCAATCAATAGATTCAGCCTCTTTTTTATTAAGAGTAAAGTACCCTAGATGAAGACTTGTAATATTCTGAAAAAAGTGGCTTCCAAAAGAAGGATCTGGCTCCATATGCTCATGCCCATATTCCACAATAACCTTTGCATTAGATATCTGGCTCCATGTAACAGGAATTCCAAGCCAGGGGTCTGCGCTTCCCCATCTCCCTGGGCCAATTAAAATACAAGGGGCATCAAGTTTATTATTTATCCTTTCAATCTTAGATGCAATTTCTAATGTCAAGGAAGGATCAAATGAATCTGGATTAACAAATATAATATTACTTATATCATCTATTCTGCCATCTCCTAGAACAACATTACTTTTACAAAGGATATTATCATTTTTGGGCACCTTGGTCAGTCTGTTCGAACTTAGCCCCTCAATGACCATGGGCTTTATTTGTAGAAGATAAAATTCATCTAATTTGGATTTATTCAGGTTAATTGCAAATTCAATTTCAACTGGACATCCAAGTAAATTTCTCCCGGTTTTTAGTAGCTCAGCTATAATTTTACAGATTGGGAGTTCACCCCATTTTAATAGTGGTGAGAATGTCAAAACTCTAGGCCCTTTATATGATAGAGAATCTCTAATCATATTATCCTGGATGCTGACCACGCTTGCTATAGATTTGAGCTCACCATCTGATTCAGCTGTATCCAAATCCAATTGAATTAGATTATTCATAACTCCTTTTTTCATTGGATTATTACCATTATTTAAATCCAGCGCATAAAATTTATTTTGCGAATTATCAATGGTTGATTGAATAGAGTAAAATTGAGGAAGGATAGAAGGGTATTTCGGTGAAAAGCGAAGGCATCTTTCTCCATCCGCGATAGTCCTACCAAGCCCCAAAGCTAGAAATCCAATTCCCTCATTTCTTTTCATGTGTGATACAGGGTAATAGTTAAAGCTCTGCGCAACACCGCTTATAGAAGGATAGTATCTATTTTGATGTTTTTTACCAATCATTTCCATTATGATAATTGCCATTTTTTCATCTTCATGTTTCTGCACAATATTACTCATAAGGGTTTTGGGGTTCTGAAAGTAGGTAGATGCATATACTCTTTTTATGCTTTCGCATAGCTGACTCAATTTTTCTTTAGATTTCTCATGAGAATTTGGAAGCATATAGGTCGCATACATACCAGCTAGAGGTTGATATTGAGAATCTTCTAGTAGACTAGATGATCTAATTGCTAAGGGAAAAGTGGATTGTTCCACAAACTCTTTTAGCTGCAATATTAATTCTTTTGATAGCTTTGATTTTAGGAATTTTTTTTCAATTTCACTGTTGTTGTTACTCAGAAAGGCAATATCCCAAAGGTTATTGCTATCCATAAATTCATCAAATAAATCTGTCCCTATTACCAATGTCCTTGGGACACTCAACTTAGTATCTGGAAATTTATTTTTAAATTTTTCATTGATGATTGCGTTATTGGCAAAAGCAAGTCCACGTGCTTTTCCGCCCAGTGATCCCCCGCCAATTCTCATGATGCTATCAAATTGATTAAATGCCTTGGATGAGAAAGGAATAAATGGTTTTCTTTTTCTTTTCTTTTTTACTGCCTTTAATGTTTTAATGTGTTGTTTTCTTCTGTTTTCAGGATTCTTGAAATTTGAATATGAAAATTCTCTAAAAGTATTTGCTGCATCAAGGTAGCCCCTTGCAGACAACCAATTTGAAAAATGATTGTTTCTAGCATGATATTCAAGTGATTCTACTTTTAGCGTTTCAATGGTTTTTATTAGTTTGTTAAGGTTATCTGCTCTTGATATTTCAGACCCATCGGGCATTCTAAAAATAAAATCTCCGAAACCAAAATTCAATATCATAAACTTTTGAAGTTCCTTTAGAAATCTAGGGGATCTTTTATCTATAATATGCTCAGTGATATCTTCAGTTTTATCTTCTGCAATCTCTGTTGTTTGGATTAGGATAGGTATATTTTTTTCTTTTTGACGTATCTTGGATGCTAGTTTTAGTCCAGCTTTTTTATCTACTTTTCCTTTTATTGGGAATCGAAGGTCTGTAATAACACCAATCAAATTTTTCTGATATTTTTTAAAAAGCTTCAAGCCCTCTTCATAATCTCTAGCAAGTATAATTTTAGGTCTGCTCCTCATGTAGAAGGTGCGATCTAGATTTACTGAGTTTGAACCTAATAGGTTCTTTGCGTGTAGTATAATCTCTTTATACATCATGGGCAGTATAGTGGAGTAGTATCGGGGGTTATCCTCTACAAGTATAATTGCTCTCACATCACCCACACGTATGTCCCTATTTATATTTTTTTTATCTTCTATATGCTTTATTATTGCGGGGAACAGATTGGCATTTCCAGACCATAGAAAAATATTATCCACAGAATCAGATATATTCTTCGGAAGTTGCTTTATTTCTGACTCATCAAATGCTAGCAGTATAAGTGATTTTTTTGGGTATTCTTTCTTTATTTTCTTGCTGAGTGTCAGCGGATCCATATCACTAATTCTAATCATCATAATTACAATGTCATAGGATTGTGAAGATAGAGAATCTAAGGCTTCTGATGCAGTAGATACTCTAGTAACGCGAGGCGCGTAGTTGAGGTCCATGCCTACATATTCGTGAAGTATCTGCTCTGTAAGACTTTCATCCTCTTCAATTATAAATGCATCATATTCACTTGCCACCAAAAGAATCTCATGCACTCTGTGCCTTATAAGATCCTGTTGCTTTCTCTTAACTTTACTGGCCACTATACTCTACCTAAAATTTCAATTATACTATTAAAGTTATTTGCTATATACTCTGATTGATTGGCGACATCATCCCTTTTTATATTTTCAGTGTAGCATATAAATACATTGGCAGCTCCATTTAGAAAAACTTCAAGGTCTGTATATCCATCACCTATCATAGCCACCTGATTTTTTAGATTAATTGATTTGATTGCCTCTGTTTTCCCTTGATCCTTAAATAAAATTGACTCCGTGTCACATCCGGTAACCACATCTCCATCATAAATAAAACTGTTTGCAATGACCTGACTCTCTTTAATTCCAAAATCAGACACTATAGGACAAATAACCTCTTTGAAGCCTCCAGATAAAATCCAAATATCATTTGAGATAGATCTGATTAGCTCTTTAGACTCTATAAATGAATCAGAGACCATAAGTGAAACTTCCTGTGTTACTTCTTTAATATTATCTTTTGTAAGTGAAAGGATATCCATCCTTCGCTGAAGCGCGGTAGGGAAATCAAGTTCTCCAGACATCGCTTTTTGCGTTATATCAAAAATGTTATGTAGCTTACTTTCCTTCTCGTCATCATTTTTAAGTGTTATTTTTGCAAGCTCATCAATTGTCTCAATTTTTACAAATGTACTGTCAAAATCGATAAAAAGAGTTTTTCCATTTAGTATATTTTTCATATGGTGTAAGGATTACATGGACTTTATAGAGGATGAGGTGATTACAGCGCTCCTCTGAATGTAGATTCTGTTCCATTTTTTATTCGTACAAAATTTTCCCAGTGCTTGAATATGCTCAAGGCTGTAAGAAGTACAACAATCACAACAATCCAGATGTTATCATATTTAAAAACCGATAGATAGAGCATTGTCAAATGGATATTTACGGTCCCAACAACAAGGTAATTTGTTACGACAGTTGAAAGAATAAGTATCCCTACCATTGCAAATCCCCAGTAGGGATCATAACCCAGAATAATTCCGATAGCAGAGGCAGTCCCTTTCCCACCTTTAAATCCCATGTAGAATGGGTAGTTATGCCCTAGTATTGAAGCAGCTCCACCCAGAAAAGGAAGTAGACTGTACGCCTCGTTATTTGGATATAGATAACTGATAAATAAAACACATGCAGTTGCCTTGAGTATATCAAATACAGCGGTAAAGAATCCCCATCCCCATCCAATGGTTATTGTAGTATTAGCCGCACCAGCATTTTTTGAGCCATGCTCTCTGATGTCAATTCCCTTAATTTTTCCAATGAAGAATGCCGGTTGAATGCTGCCAATCATGTATCCTATAAGACATGTTATCAGTACGCTATACAGCTCCATAGTTGAACCTCTAGTTTCTAACTGTAAATTACATTTTTAATAAATCATTTCAATCAATTTATTGGAATAACT
>CAYNPP010000044.1:0-9045 GCA_964399095.1 uncultured bacterium
AAGATATAGTGGATCATGAGAAAAATAAGAAAAATAAATATGAAAGGGAGCTTAAAATCCTTCAGAGTAATTTAAAATCATTAAAAGTATGATTGAAAAACCCTTCTTTCAAACAAATCTCAACACAGAAATAACATACCTAAAAGGGGTTGGCCCAAATAGAGGGAATAAACTTAAAAAATATGGCATCGAATATATTTCTGACCTATTCTACCACTTCCCAAGGAAGTATATTGATAGATCAAATATACTGAAAATAAATAGCCTGCAGATTGGTCAGGAGGGGCTAATTGTTGGTAAAGTCAAATCTATGGATATCAAGCAAGCTAGAAGGAAACGTTTTTTTGAATTAAGTGTTAATGATGGAACTGGAGACCTAAAGTGTATTTGGTTTAGAGGATTAAGCTGGATTTCAGAAAAATTCAGTGTAGATGATACAATCGCAATTTATGGAAAAATAGAATTCTATAATGGATTTAGACTTATACACCCTGAATTTGATTTACTTGAAAAGGATGAGGACCCCATTAACACGGGTAAAATTATTTCCGTATACTCCAGTAACTCTGAGCTTAAATCTGTAGGTCTTGATAGCAGAGGATTTAGAAGACTCATTAGCCATGCACTCGATATATCAAATCTAATAATTCCTGATTTTTTTAATGATCACATATTAAAAGAATTTGGATTAAATGATTTGCAGAAAGCAATTCATAGTATCCATGAGCCTACAGATAAACATGAACTACAAATGGCAATATATCGTTTAAAATTTAATGAACATTTCTTTTTACAACTGATTATGGCAATAAAAAAAATTAACTATAAATTAATTGAAACTGAAAAATTTAATTCAAAAGACAAATTAGTTATAGATGTGTATAAGCAAATTCCATTTAAATTAACAGAATCACAAATAAATGTTCTTAAGGAAATAAGAAAAGATCTTTCATCTGGAAGAGCAATGAATAGATTGATTCAAGGTGATGTGGGTTGTGGAAAAACAATAGTTGCTATACTTGCATCATGTATTGCTATGGATAATAACGCACAGGTAGCCATTATGGCTCCCACAGAAATTCTAAGTGAACAACACTATAATAGTATTGAAAAAATTTGCTCTAAGCTCAATCTTAATTATAAACTTTTAACAAGTGAAATAAAACAATCTGAGAGAAAACAGATATATGAAGATCTTAATTCTGGAAAAATCAATATTATTGTTGGGACACATGCTCTTATACAGGAAAAAATTTCATTCCACAATTTAGGATTATCAATTATTGATGAGCAACATAGATTTGGTGTCGAGCATAGGAAAAATCTAATAAATAAATCAAAAAATCCAAATGTACTTGCAATGACTGCGACCCCCATCCCAAGGACACTGTCCATGACACTGCATGGTGATTTAGATATATCAACAATATCTGAACTTCCAAAGAATAGAAAAAAAGTTGTTACTTCAATCAAAGAGGGAAATAAAATTAAACAAGTATATGAATTTATAGAAAAACAGATAAATAAAGGACACCAGGCCTATATCGTGTACCCTATTATCGAAGAATCAGAAACATTAGATTTAGAAGCAGCAGATACTGGTTACTATAATATAAAAAATAAAATTTTAAAAAAATATAATGTGGGATACATAAATGGGAAGATGAAAAAAGATGAAAGAGATAATCAAATGAAATTATTCGTTGATGGTAATATTGATATTCTAGTTAGTACTACTGTCATTGAGGTTGGGATAGATAATCCAAATGCTACTGTTATGCTAATTGAAAATGCTGAACGATTCGGGCTGACACAGCTACACCAACTAAGGGGAAGAATTGGAAGAGGAGATAGCCAGGGATATTGTTTTTTGATTCAGCGCAAGGCTGGCTCCATATCTGATTACAGATTAAAAGTTATGGAAAATACAACAAATGGTTTTAAAATATCTGATGAAGACCTGAAGCTGAGAGGCCCAGGTGAGTTTTTTGGTAAAAAACAACATGGATATATGAAAACCAAAATTGCTAATATCTCTGAGGATAATGATATAATTAATATTACTAGAAATCTTGCATTTGATATTATCTCAGAAGATAATCAACTGACTTTAAAGAAAAATAAAAATGTTAGACAAGAATTATTATCAAATTATAATAATTTACTCGAATTTATAAACATAGGATAACAATAATGGATAAAGATAAAAGCGCGCAACTCTTTATGGGACTTTGTACTTCTCTAGTTACTCAAGCATGGATGCAACTAGGAAAAATAAAAAACCCCATGACAGATAAAATGGATATAAATCTAGATGCTGCATCTCTAACAATTGATATGCTCTCTATGCTAAAAGAAAAAACAAAAGGGAATGTGTCTGACGATGAGGAGAAGATATTAAATCAATCAATTAATGAATTAAAAATGAACTATATATCATCAAAGGATACTGAACCAGAGGAAAATAATAAAGCAGAAGAAAATAGTGAAAAAGAAAATAGTGAAGAAAAAAAATAATCACATAGTATTTTCATTCCTCTCTTTCTTTATACCCCTTTTAATATATATAAAAACCATGGCACCTACTCTCTCACTTTGGGATTGTGGTGAATTTATTGCGTGTTCAGTAACTCTAGGTGTCCCTCACCCTCCAGGAACTCCACTTTTTTTATTGCTAGGAAATGTTTTTTCCCATATTCCAATATTTTCAGATATCGGAGCGCGTGTTAATTTTATTTCTCCAATTGTAAGTGCTCTTTCAGTCATGTTCCTATATCTGATTGTATTACAGCTAATTAAAAAAATAATAGTAAATAATACTAATGCAAATCTTAATAATGATAACGATGTATCTGATGCGATAAACAAAAAAATAGAAATTGCGCAATACAGCGCATTTATTGCAGCTCTAACATTTGCTGTTACAGATTCACACTGGTTTAATGCAGTTGAATCGGAGGTATATTCACTATCTACATTTTTTACTTCTATAGTTGTATGGCTTATACTTAAATGGGATACAAAACCATATGCAAATAATAGTATAAAATATATCATATTAATTTCATATATGATGGGTCTTGCTATTGGTATACATTTGTTAAATTTACTTGCTATCCCATGTATCATATTTATTATTTATTACACTAATGATATTTCAACAAAGCTTAATGAGATTAGTTACTATAAAATTTCATTGGATATACTCAAGGTATCTATCTATTCGTTGATAATATTTGGTACTATATATTATCTAATAATCTTGAAGATCCCATGGATGGCCTCTAAAATTGATAGTCCTCATTTTTTGTTAATATTTATATATTTTGGATGCCTATTTCTATGTTATTATTTCATTACAAATAAAGAAATTCAATTTTCAATAATTTCAGTTTGCTTACTGGTTGTTCTAATTGGTTTTAGTACATACAGTACTATCTTTATAAGAGCATCACAACACCCATCAATTAATGAAAATAACCCTGACACTGCTGAATCATTTCTATACTATATGAATAGAGAACAATATGGAAACTGGAAGAAGTTAGATCCTAAAAGTACAATACAAAGACAGGAAAATACAAACTGGAGAAGGTATACAGAAAATAGATCTGATC
Source organism: uncultured bacterium (assembly GCA_964399095.1). GTDB lineage: Bacteria > Fidelibacterota > Marinisomatia > SCGC-AAA003-L08 > D37C17 > TMED161. The sequence goes on from CAYNPP010000044.1 coordinate 3,618, forward strand.
CATCCAATGCAGACTTAGCTGGATTTGTATGGAACTATCAAATTAAAGAAATGTACTTAAGATACTTCGCATGGCAATTTATCGGAAGAGGAGACTATAATTGGGATTTAAATAAAAAGGATGGGACCTATATTAAGTCACTTGAGGGAGTCAACCCTACCAGATATATAATACCACTTGCATTTATCTTTGGGATAATAGGCTTTATTTATCATGCAAGAGAAGACCATCTTAGGGCACTTTCAATACTTTCACTTTTTTTAGCAACGGGGCTCTTGATTATTCTTTATCTTAACCAATACGATCCACAGCCAAGAGAGAGAGATTATTCCTATGTTGGAAGTTTTTTTGCTTTTTCTATATGGATAGGTATTGGGATATATGCGTCCATATACAAAGTATACTCACTGATTGCTAATAAATCTAGCATAAATATTGTTCCACTAATTTCATTAATCGTTTTATTATCCATACCCGTAAATATGTTTGCAAATGATTATAGAGAGCACAATAGATCAGGAAATTATGTTGCCTGGGACTATGCATACAACCTTCTTAATTCTTGCGCACCGAACTCAATTTTATTTACTAATGGAGATAATGATACATTTCCACTCTGGTATATACAGGAAGTTGAAAATCTACGAAAAGATGTTCGTGTCGTTAATCTGAGTCTTTTGAATACCCCTTGGTATATAAAACAATTAAAAAATGAATATAATACGCTACCAATTAATTTTTTAAATCTAGATAAAATATCATCAGATAAATTTATTGACAAACTTGAACCAGTTTCTGCAACAGCATTTGCACTTCAAGAGTGGACCAATGAATGGGAGCGCTTAAATGCTGGGCTCAATAATTACTTTAGACAGAAAATGAATCAATCATATAGTTTATTATCCCATGGAATTCCTGTTGATTGGGGAGAAGTAGATGCAAGTATTTTATATGCAGATGAATTTGAAATTAATTTCAAATTGAAATCTACCTTTAGTAACTATTTAAAAGTTCAGGATGTCATGGTTTTAAAGTTGATTAATGACATGCCTAAAACAAGGCCAATTTATTTTGCTGTGACTGTATCTCCTGGACATAGGCTTGGCTTAGAGAATTATCTTGAGATGGAGGGGCTGGTTTATAAATTTGTTCCACACAAAATGGATAATAATGGCCACCCAAAAATGAATATTAACAATACACTAAGAAATATAACACAGTCGGATGACATGAGTAATATTATAAGAACAGCAAATGAATATCAAAGTTCTATTGATAGTAATCAAGGAATATACAGATATAGAAATTTAAATAATCCAGATGTATACTTTAATGGCACAATACAGAGGCTAGCTCAAAACTATAGATCTAGCTTTATACAAATTGCTTTTGAATTAATTTCTAATCCTGAAAATTACCCCAAAATCAATGAAGTATTTATGCTAATGGATAGATATCTTCCAATTGAAACAATAAAAATTACTCATCCAGAAATACAGATTCAAATAGCAAATGTATTTAATCAAATTGGAAATAAAGATATGTTTAAAAAATATATTACTCATTGTGGCGATAGATCTGATATAGATATTCAGCAATCCTATATGATAGGTCAAATGATGCTTGAAAATTTACAGGATCCAAAATCAGCAATTATTCATTTCAAAAAGGTCTATTTAGAATATCCGAATATATTTGAAATTGTTCAAAGTCTATCCCTAGCATACCTCAAAGCAGGTGATAGAGAAAATGGAATTAAAATAGTTGAAGAATGGAATGTTAGATTTCCGAATGATTCTAAATCCCAAGAATGGTTAAAATTAATCAAAGACCAATAAAGAAATATTCAAAAGTCAGTATTATAATTCCACATTTAAAAGGATTTGAGATACTTGATGAATGCGTAGGTTCTATCTATGAAGGAATCAATGATAATCATGAAGTTATTATTGTTGATAATAACTCAATCGATGGTAGTATAGATAGAATAAAAGAAAAATTTTCTGACATTAAAATCATAAAGTCTGATATCAATTTGGGTTATGCAGGTGGTTGTAATCTTGGGGCACAAAATGCAAGTAATGAGCTATTATTATTTCTTAATAATGATACAACTCAAAAATTAGGATGGATTGACTATTTAGTAGAAGCTATTAACAAAGACGATAAAATAGGGATTGTTCAGCCTAAAATTTTAAATTTTTATAAAAAAAATCAATTTGATTATGCCGGTGCTTCTGGAGGATTCATAGATATTTTTTGCTTTCCATTCACTAGAGGTAGAATTTTTGATAACATTGAAGAAGATGTAACACAATATGATGAGTCTATTGATATTTTCTGGGCTTCTGGATGCTCATTTATTATTAGAAAAGATCTTTTTTTCAATCTAAATATGTTTGACAAAAAACTTTTTGCACATATGGAAGAAATAGACCTCTGTTGGAAAAGCAAAATCACAGGATACAAGAATGTGGTTGAGCCTAAATCGATAGTATATCATAAAGGAAGTATTACGTTAGAACAAGGTTCGTACAAAAAGGTATACCTTAATCATAGAAATAGTTTAATTTTATTTTTAACAAATCATAATTTAATAATTACACTTATGTTATTAATTCCAAGAGTTTTGCTGGATATACTTTCAATGATCCGATATCTATTGATAGGAAAAATAAAAAATGTATTTGCGCAAATACATGCTATTTTATGGTTAATAGTACACCCAATCTATCTAATCTTAAGAATAGTAAATATTAATAAAATTAAAATTTTACCATTATATTCAATAATGAAAAGTATGCTGATCGGGAGTATTGCGCTTGATTATTTTATCAAACAAAAAAAAATATTTTCAGACTTCTAGTTAACCTCAATTCTATACCTAGAAAATTCACAAAAAATTATAGCAATAACTACAAGGCTAGCCCCAACATATGACATGAACCCTAGAATCTCATATCCAAAGTATACAGAAAATAAAGCAGCAAAGACAGGTTCCATTGCAATAATTATTGCTGTTTCAGTGGCTGAAAGAATTTTTTGAGCCCATATCATAATCAGTAGTGCAAATGTCGTTCCTAAAATTCCTGTTATTAATATTGCTAGAATCACCTCTTTTGAAAAGGTAATGCTATAAACATCTTCAATTAAGATACCAGCAAGAAATGATAATATAGCAGCAAGGGTGGATTGGATAAAAAAGAAATTAATCAATTCTTCTTTATCAAATCTATCTTGAAGAATGATATGTATTGCAAAAGACATGGCACAGCCAAATGTTAATTTATCACCTATATTAAATCCACTTGGTGATAGTAGCTGTATACCAATGAATGCAATACATACAGATATCCATATTCTTAATGTGATCTTTTCAATTTTGAAAATAGATAATATTATTGGAACCATTAAAACACTAATACTAGTTATAAAAGCTGAATTTGTGGGTGATGTTTCCTCTAAGCCATAATTTTGGAATCCATATCCAATAAAAAGAATGAGACCACACAATGCAGGTCCTAAACTTGAATTAAGTTTGAATAGTTTATTAAAATTGATAAGGGGGATGACGCAAACAGAGGCAAGACAAAAGCGTATTCCTGCAAACATAAATGGGGGGCAATCATTTAAGGCATCTTTGACAATTATAAAAGTAGCTCCCCAAATTAGAGCAATTAGTAGCAATCCGGCCTGAGCTAATGTTTTATTATTTTTGAGCATTTATTATAGTAGTTACTCCGAAAGTCATATTTTTTACTTTAACGTTATGAAAACCAACTGACTGTAAATCCTCTTTTAATTTTAGGGGAGTAGTAAAATTTTGTACTGATTCAGGTAAGTACCTATAGGCTTTTGAATTTGAAAAAATTGAGGCAATACTTGGCAAGATGTGATTAAAATATATTTTAAATATTTTAGCCACAATAGTAGATTTGGGCTCAAAAAATTCAAGTATTCCAAGTTGACCATCATTCTTAAGTACACGTCTAAATTCACTTATCCCTTTATTGCAATCTGATAGATTTCTTAAACCATAAGAAATAACTAATACATCAAATGAATTATCATCAAATGGTAAATTTTCGGCATCACCTTCAATAAACTGTATATCTGTATAATTATATTTTTTTGATTTTTCCTTGGCAATCAATAACATGTTTTCAGATAAATCAAGACCAGTTATAGATACCTTGTTTTTTTTCCTGATTGCAAAAGCAACATCACCTGTTCCTGTTGCCACATCTAAAATTTTATAATTGTCTTTGATTGATAAGGTATTAATAAACTTTTTTCTCCATATAACATCAATACCAAGGCTAAGGAAATGATTTAGAAAGTCATAGGATTTAGAGATATCATTAAAGATATACTTAACGAACTTTTTTTTATCTTTGCCTTTATGTATGAATTCATTCATTACTATTAATATTTATGTTTTAATTTCTATAAGTATATATGAATTTATAAGATTGATTTATAAAATTATAGATAAATAATGAAACTAGATAAAAATAAGATTATATCAGAACTTAGTGATACTCCTAAGAAAAATCTAACAGGTCAATCAACCTCTATCCTGTGCTACACAATAGATATTAAATCAAAAATCCACTATGAGCTAATTGATAAGGATAGTAATGAATTTGCAAATAAAATTTTTTGGAGAAAGGAATCAAATGATACATCCTTCCTAGCTCTTGGTGCAGAATTGGTGTTGGATGATGATAAATATTCCAAAGAACAAATAAATAATGAAATAATTGATATAACTAAAAATTCTCTTTTAAAAAACAATACGAAACAAAAAATACTACCGCTTTTTATAGGTGGACAAAACTTTAATATTAATCAAAAAAATATAAATATTTGGGAAAGTATTCCAACAATAAGATATCTAATTCCAAAAATTTTATTATATAAATCTGATTCATCAAATACAATTACATTTAATGTTTCTATAGAAAGTCCGAGTCCTCATGCTCTTGCTCAAAAAATCATGAAATATAAAATGAAATTTGACAGGTTTTTGAACTCTGAGAGTATATCTGAAGGAATAGCTGCTAAATCTAATATTAGTTATACTTCTAAAGCTGAATTTGATGCAAAAATAAATAACATTAAGAATACAATATCTAAAGGTAAGCTTGAAAAAGTTGTAATCTCTAATATCATTTCATATGAATGTAGCAACAAATTTTCTTCTTCCAAATTATTAAGAAGACTTCAAAAAAACAATCCCTCTTGCTCTATATTTTATTATAATTTTAATAATAATTATAAATACTTTGGGGCTACCCCTGAACTAATTTTAAAAAAGAAAAATAATAGAATTAAGTTACATGCACTTGCAGGATCAATGCGTAAACGTAATAATGATAATGAGAGAAATAAGCAAATAAATACAATGCTCCATAACAATGATAAG
>CAYNPP010000044.1:9055-10979 GCA_964399095.1 uncultured bacterium
CATGAGCATGATATTGTTATCAGAGGGATAAAAGAATCATTAAATAAATTTAATCTTATACCGTCAGTGGGTTCGAAATCGATTATGGAACTAAAAAATCTACTTCATATTAAAACCTCTATCTCTGCAGAGACTAGTAAAGATGATGATTTTCTAGACATAATTGACTCTTTATGCCCTTCTGCTGCTTTATCAGGATACCCAAAAGACTCTTCAATAAAAAAAATAAATGAGCTTGAAAAATATGATAGGGGGTGGTACTCTGGTACAATTGGGTGGATAGATAATAACCTTGATTGCGAATTTTATGCTGGCCTTAGATCTGCTTTGAGTAGAGATAAGCATATTTACATATATAGTGGTGCTGGGATAACTATCGATTCAAATATAAATGAAGAATGGTTGGAAATTAATAGCAAGATGCAAACAATAGCCGAGATAATTCAATGAGCAATAATAATCTTGAGTATTCTTATCTACTATCTGATATTTTATCAAAACTTGGTGTTAGGTACGCATGTATATCACCTGGAATGCGAAATTCTGCCCTTACCCAGGCATTTTTATATAATACTTTTATTGACTGTATCAGTCATATAGATGAGCGCTCATCTTGCTTTTATGCACTTGGTTTAGGAAAATCTTCTCAGTCACCTGCAGTTGTTATTACAACCTCTGGTACAGCTACTGCTAACCTTCTCCCAGGTATAATTGAAGCAAACCTAAGCAAAACACCACTCATAGTCATTACAGCAGATAGACCAATGGAGCTTGTAGGTACCGGAGAGAATCAGACTATTAATCAACATAATATCTATGGAAATCATGTTAGAGATTTTTTACATTGTTCCATAAAAAATGAAAAAAAATCATTATTCTACAATAAAATTATCAAGTTATTTAATAATTCTATGGGGACAGAATCATTCCCAAGAGGTCCAGTTCACATTAATATTTCCTTTGAAGAGCCAATAACAGCTAAACCATTCCATTACACCTCAGAGATTAAAAATATATCTAATAAGAAATATGAAAGAGAAAACAAATGCAACTTGTCAGAAATTGAATTGAATGATAGTATAATCATATGTGGTGAGATTCCTCCCCATGAAGAAATTAACTCCATATTTAATCTTGCAGAACACTTAAATGCTCCTATTCTAGCTGATCCTACATCAAATATCCGCTACAGTAGAATCCATCCAAATGTTATTTCAAACTATAATTTTTTAATGAACAGCCAACTGATTAATTCAGAGACTATTATAAGATTTGGTCGAAAGCCAACTTCAAAACTACTTTGTAAACTTATAGATAGACATCAGAATACTGTTTTAGTTGATCGATACCCAGAATTCAACGATAACTCTACAAGAATGATAGTCTCTTCTTATAAAAATTTCTCAGAAAAAGTAATTACAACAAAACCTAAAGTACATAAAAGCTTATTACTTGAATCATTAGTAGATAAACAAGTACAAATAAATTCATGTTTTAAAAATTTAAATTTTGAAGATAGTAGATGTGAAGGATTATTAATTAATAGAATTATTGAAAAGTCTGAAAAAAAATACAAATATTTTTATTGGAAATTCGATGGCCATAAGGCAGATGGATGATTTTACATCAAATGTCGATAAAAATATAAATATTTATTGTAATAGAGGCGCAAGCGGAATTGATGGTCTTGTATCGACTGCATTAGGTATAGCATCTATAAATAAAAATAAAAATAATATATTTATTTTAGGTGATTTAAGTCTTTACCATGATATGAATGGTTTGCTGGCTGCATCAAGAAAAGAAATTAATTTGCAGTTTGTGGTATTAAATAATAATGGCGGAGGTATTTTCTCTGATTTAGACATCTATAATGTAGATGATAACAAATTTAAGGAATACTGGACTACTCCAACAAATTTAG
>CAYNPP010000045.1:0-3030 GCA_964399095.1 uncultured bacterium
TGACCCAACCGCAAGCTCCTCCCATGGAATTGCAGGGCAGCACTTTGATTTAGGCACTAGTAACAATAGTATACCACAACCTGGAATAAATAATTTTCTTACTCAAGATACACGATTTTATACTAATCCAATAGTAATTTATATTAAAGATGGGCCAGTAAGAGTACATGGAACATATAAAGGAAGGTACTCCATTGTAACCGATCAACATACCACATATAGAAGACATGCTTGGAATGATAGTCTCAATGGACCTATTGATCCAGATACAATATGGAATAATATATGGCTTACAGATGACATAGTGAATGCTGATTCTCATCCAACCCTTGGTATGCAATTAATGCAACCAAATGATGCCTGTCGTGGGGGAAGTGAAAATACGATGGGACTTGTTTCAGGTGCAAATATTATTGTAGCTAATACACGAAAAAATGGAGCTGCAAATGGATGCACACAAGCAGATGGGAACTGCAGTCAAGATATATCTGGAATTAGAATAAATGCTGGTATGATTGCTTTAAATGAATCTTTTGTTACACACTACTGGCAGAATACAACGCATGATGCCAATTTTAATAATCAACCAATAGCAACATATAATGGTGGGTCAATTGTAGGAAACTACAACCCTCCTTTCAATGGATATTATAATTCATGGTGGTCTGATTATACTGATAATGATTATAGGAGATGGGAAGATTATCCCCCTTGGGGAGATAGTAGAGGAAGAGTGAATGCATCTAATTTTAATCCTCCTATTAATAATCCCAATGATGCAAATGATAAAAGAGGTGAAATATATTTGTGGGGTGGGGTTGTTCAAAAATTCAGAGGATATGTATACCGAAATCCTACTAGTCCATATGAGCAAGCCTGGATTGGTTACCAGAGCAAGGACTATCATTATGATGCAAATTTAAGGTGCTATCCACCACCTTTTTATCCGTATATTGAGTGCCAAGGTGGAAATGGTGAATTAACAGTTAGAATAACTTCAAGCTATTAAATAAGGGATATATAAATGTCGGTTAGTATTGATATAGGAACAAGTGAAGTAAAAATCATTGAGCTTAATAAGGTTAATGATAATGCATCTGTATCTAAAATATCATCTATGTCAACATGGGGAAATTCAGATTCCTTTGATCCAGAAAAATTAGAGAAGGCAAACTGGGTAGCATGTGTCATGGATGTATGTAAGCAACTTAAAATTGCTCCAAAAAAAATAAAATCTGTAGTAGCTGCCATATCAGGAAAGAATGTCTCAGTAAAGGAAATTGTTACTTTAAATATGAGTGAAGATGAGCTCCTTCAATCTCTCGAGTTTGAAGCAAAAAAACATATTCCCCTTGATGGGACAGAAGCTGTAATGGATTATCATATTAAGGGGAACAACGGCAGCGAGATAGATAAGATAGATGTTTTACTTGTAGCTACAACAAAAAATATAATTAAGCAATTTGATTCAATAGTAAGAGATTCAGGGTTTAAAAATGCTATATTCGATGCAGAGCCTATAGCGCTTGCAAATTGCCTAACCCATAACTATGGAGAGAGCGAAGATGGAATAGATGTCATCCTTGATATTGGAAGCAGCTCATCTACACTGGTTGTTTTTGGTAAAGAACAAACTTTTTTTACTCGACAGGTAGATGTGGGAGGGTTTCAAATTACCAAAGAGTTAATGAAAAAATTTGATACTGACTACAGAGATGCAGATAAAATATTAATTGAAGATGGCATTGCAGCCCTTAGTTCTGAAAATACTAGTGAAGAAAATGATGCATTCAGCCTTGAGGCCGCAGAAAAAACTATTATTTCTTCTCTTGTTGATGAAGTCAGAAAATCACTTAGATACTATGTGAAATCTAATAATGGAAATTCTAATTTTAAGAGATTTTTTATATCTGGCGGGTATTCAACACTTAGCGGATTAAAAGAAAAATTTCAAGATGAGTTGAGGCTAGAAACTGAAATTCTTAATCCATTTCATAATATTTCAAGTGATATAAAAATTGACCAACCTTCAAAATATTCGATTGCTGTTGGACTTGCCCTAAGAGGACTAATATAGATATGAATTCTGAAAAATTTATATTAGTTAACTTGAATCAAAGCATCAGTAGAGCTCGCCAAGCTATCGTTAAAGAGCAAAGGGATAAATGGATAGCCTTTGGTGTTATTGTACTATGTTATATCTGTCTAATTGGTTGGTTCCTAGAAATAAACAACCGCACTAACACCTTGATTGTATCAAGAAATAATACAATAAGCAAAATCAAACTTGATACACAAAAACTGCAGAAAGATGCAAAAATAAATCTCTCTAAAAAAGATATCACATCATCATATGAGCTAGGAAAGAAATATATCCCATGGTCGAAAAAACTAATGCAATTATCTGAGATGACTCCATTTAATATGTGTATAACAAAACTAAACTATACAAATAATGCGCTTAATATATCGGCAATATCAAAAATTGAAGATAAAGATGTAAAAGAAATGGCTCTACTTAATGACTTTATGAATACTATAAAAAATAATGAAGATTTTTATAAAGAATTTGACAAGATAACCATTGAAAAAACTAAAAAATTACAATACCATGGGAGACCTTATCTATCTTTTGAGATAAGAGCAAAATTAAAGAATAAAATTAAAAATAGGCTAGATGACATTGTCATTATTCAAAATTTTAAGTCGAACGAGAATAAAGAAGAAGTGGAGATTACAAAATCAGAACCAAAGGAAATTGAGATAGAATCAGAATCAACAATTGTCAAAAGTCCTCCTGTAGAAGAGAAATTAGATAAAATAAATCAGGTTGATAAAATAACTAAAATCAATGATGATAATTCAAAAGAAATAATCAAACTTGCTAAATCAATTAATATTTCAAATCCAAATCTTGACTTAGTGAAAAAATTTCAAACAATGCTAGATATTTACTCTCCTGGAGATGATTTGTACGGAGTATTTGAATCTAAAACTATACTGAAGATTTCAGAAATTCTTAATGTTAAA
>CAYNPP010000045.1:3130-10911 GCA_964399095.1 uncultured bacterium
CAAAAATACGATAAATTGACAATAAAAGTTGCTAAGGAAATCAAAAGACAGGGAGGTGTAAATCCAGACCCAGAGAAAGTAAAGCATTTTCAGGATTTAACCGGAATTTCAAGTCAAGGAAATGCCGAGTATGGAGATTGGAATTCTAAAACAATTGAAGTATGGCGTGATGTCCTAAAGGAAGTACAATGAGAAGAAATATAATCTTATTTTCTCTAACAATTTTATTTATTTTTACTACAAGTATACTAAATAGCCTTATTTTTGGAAATAAGCCAGAAGAGATAGAAGATCTTGAGGATATCCAAAAATCTGCAAACGAAAGATATATAACAGCTCAAATTTTATCTCAAAAACTAGATAATGTATATAGATTGTTTGAAGTTAATCTAGCCACAAGGAAAAATGATTCAAAGAATGAGGAAGCTAATGTAGATTTTATTAATTCACTAACAGACATTCTATTTGCCTATGAAATAGATATCATAGAACTGAAACCAGCAAAGAAGAGAAAAGAAGGAAAATATACGCTTGTCCCATACCAACTAGAAATATCATGTGATTATGAAAAATTTGGAGAATTTCTTGTAGAATTAGAAAAAAATGAACGCTTGATTACAATCACAGAGTTTAATTATAATAATTCACCTGAAAATGTCAGAAGGTCATCTTCAAATCAAAATAAACTTCCTGATGCAATCATTACCATGGAAATTGCTACAATAACCCTAAATAAATTTAAAAAATGAAAAAAAGAGAAATTATATTATGGCAGATTGTAGTTGTTATTTCATGTTTAGCTATTTTAGCTAATATTTATATATTATATAATATGAATGGAACTATTGTTAGATTGCAAAATAATTTTAATAATGAAGAAATTGGTACAGATAAAAATCTTCAAAATAAAGTAGAGAGGCTTGAATCAAGTCTTATAGAAAAAAAAGAATTTAAATTCAAAATGAAAGACAATCCATCTGATTTATCTTCAGTGATTGACTTTGATGGATTTGAATCTATGGGAATGTATAAACATTTCAAGTTAGAGAACATTTGGTTTAGTAAAAGAAGAAATAAATATATGGCTGAATTAAAAATAGAAAGTGGTACAAATTACTATACAATTAATGATACTATCTCTGGAGGAATTATAATGGACATATTTGAGAAATCATTAAAATTTGTAAAAGACAATGAAGAATTTATATATGAAGTAGGGGAAAACAATAATGAGAATTAATATTTATAAAATCAGTAGGACTATCATATTTATTTTAGTGGGATTTAACCTGTATGCACAAAGTAATACAAATCAAACTGTATCTACTTCAAATAACAATGCATCTCAAAACATTCCAACTATAACTATACATGCAAAAGAATCAAGTTTGCCTAGTGTTTTATCTATATTGGCTGATGAAAGTGGGTATAATATAGTTACTGGTCCTAATGTTAATGCTACAGAAAAAATAACTATTCATCTTGAAGATGCTCCAATCACAGAAGCTATAGATATGGTTGTACGGGCAGCAGGATTAAGTTATGAACTTGTTGGGAACTCAATACTAGTAGCTGAAAGAGATCGATTAAATAGCGATGTTGGTGTAGTTCCGCATGTTATCCCTTTAAAGTATGCAAATGCACTAGATGTAAGAGATATGATGGTTAATATAACAAATCAAATTACTGTTGATGTCTCTGGGAATAATCTACTTGTCAGTGTGAGCCCAAAAAAATTATCTGAAGTAAAAGCTATAATTGAGGAAATAGATAAACCTGCTATTCAGATAATGTTAGAGGCTAAAATAATTGAAGTATCCTTATCCAACGAAGATAAAAAGGGAATTGACTGGGCAAAATTATCAAGCCTTACAACAATTATAGCAGAATCTGGTGATCCACTTGAACTTGCAACAGGAGGGACAACAGCATCCCTAATTCCTGGTAGCACATTTCAAAGTGGAGCTGATGGAAGTGTTGTTGAGACACTAGTTCCACAAACCTCTGGGACATTACCAACGAATATGTATTTTCAAAGAATTGATGGACAAGGATCGCCATCATTTAGTAGACAATTAACTGCCTTTGATATAACTCTTGATTTTCTCATGAAAAATAATAGAGCTGAAGTGTTAGCGAATTCACAAGTAGTAACACTGAATGGTCATGAGGCTACTATAAAAATGATAGATATAATTCCTTATATCACTTCTGCCGGAGGAGTTGGCGGGCAAATTCAAGTTCAAAGGGAAGAAGTTGGAATAAAGCTAAGAATTCTACCAACAGTAAATACTGATGGTTATATAACTGCGGAAGTCACACCTGAGATAAGTTCTATTTATGAATTTATAGCGGGGGTCTATCCTAGAGTAAAAAAACGAATTTCAACTACTACAGTAAGAGTGTTAGATGATCAGTCGATTTTAATTGCGGGATTAATAGCAGCAACAAAAAATAAAGTTGAACATAAAGTTCCTCTGCTCCATAGAATTCCATTTATTGGAAAAAGATTGTTTGTGCATTATGAGGAGTTAGTACAAAAAACTGATCTTGTTATTCAGGTAAGACCTAAAATAGTATATGATAACTATACAGGTATAGAAAAAAATAAATATCATATAGAAACAGAGAAAAATTTAATGAATAAGGATTAAACATGAATATAAAATATTTTAAAATTTTATCCACATTACTACTATTAATTCTATTTTCACTTTCGTGTGATACCACTGAGCCAACAGCTCCTGTTGTTCAAGATTCAGATTATTTGGTTTCTATTGCATCTGCTGTAGAGCAATGCTATATGGTGGGATGCATAAATTCATGTGTTGCTAATGAAAGCTCAGATAATAACTCTGCATGCACAAGTATCTTAGATGAAGATCAATGCAAAAACAGTGATCTAGATTGCCTTTGGGATAATGTAATAAATCAAGCATACAATGCAGATGTTGTTGCACCTGAGAATCCAGATAATTCATCTTGGTATAACCTATCTTTTCAAATTCAGTTAAAAGAAACTGATGACAACGGAGATTTTTCTCTACCTGTTGAGGGAGCAACATTCACAATCAACTCTAACTTAAACAATGCATCAACAACTGATATTGTAACTGCTCAGCTTGTAACATTCTCTGAAACTACAAATAGCCAAGGAATAATAAATGGATACTGGAGTGATAACGGTGAAACTGGAGAGTATACAATTACGGCTAAGTACACATATGCTGATGAATATGGTAACTCTAATATTTATACAGGAAGCTATGATATCCAAGTTAATCCTATTTCAGAGGTAGTAAGCTCTATTTCGGCTAATGTAGCTGAAGATTTACTTACAATTTTGACTGAAGATATTTACACAGATACAATTTATGCTAGAGTTAAAAATGCATATAATACCTACCTAGAAAATGTCGAGGTAACATTTGAAATTGTTGAGGGTACGGGTGGATTATCTTCTACAACAGCTGTTACTCAAAAACCAGAGGAATCAAGTCCAAGTGCATATGCATTTGTTTTGTATAGCACAGAATATGGTGTTAATGATGATAATATCCTGATTCGCGCCTCTGCTCCGTGCGTTGAGGATGAAAGCAATCCAAACTGCATAAATCAAGTTGTAAGTAGTAATACCTACATTGAGTTAACCTCTGAGGTCTTTCCAGCTGAGTTAGACGTAGAGAACCTAGTTATAAATATTGCCCCTGATACATTAATAATTATAACTGAAGATGAAATTGCAGATTCTTCATATTCAATTGAGGTGCGCGCTACTGCTCGAGATGAATTTGGAAGCGCTGTTGAGAATGTCCCAATGAGTTTTTCTATTATTAATCAAGATGGATCTGATTCATATATAGGAACATTGATAGAAACAGATTTAGTTAGTGATAGTTCTGGGACGGCAACCGCAATTGTAGTTGTAGAAGAAGGTGAAATAGTTAATAAAGATCAAATAGAGATTGGAACAATCATATATCATCCAGATTATCTAGAAAATAATGAGATTCTATTTGACATGACTAGTACAGCCAATGTTTATACAGATGCATATTATTATATAGAGGCGGCAGAATCAATGAATTCATGGGCAATTACAGGTGAACAAATTATTGATAATACCTTAACCTATGAAACTTCTCTACACGCCGAAGTGCTCAATCAGTTTGGTGCTAAAATGCCTAATATGTCAGTTCAATTTGCGATAATTTCAGGTGAAGGTTCTCTAGACTATAGTATCGCTAATACAGATTCATTGACAGGGGATGCCGCTCAAGCAATTTTTACTCTTAACCCAAGTACTTTTCAAGGTGAAACAAATCAGGCAGATGTATCGTTTGCTATTTCTTTATTTGAAGCTGAAGAAGCTGAAAACTTAATTGATACTCTCAATATATCATACCTTTTGGACGGAAGCAGTGAACCAGAATTAGATGTATCTGAATTTCACTTTTATCCAAATAGTGATGTGGTGGGACATGACTTATACGATCAAACTCAAATATCTGTAATAGCTAAAGATGATAATGGTGTGGGCGTACCTAATGTCCTTGTCAGATTTCAACTTTCTGAATCAGAAAGATCTTAAAATGGTGAAAATAATGAAGCTTTAGCATACAAAAGCTGCTCTAGTGGGGGGATAGATAGCACTGGAACAGATACAACTTCTCAGGTTGGACAAAATGGCGTGGCTTCAGTTGTATACACCAATATTGAAGGAGGAATAGATTTGTTGACTGCATATATTCTTGATCCTTATACCTCTGATATTATAACAGATGAAGATGGAATTGAAATAGGTTTAGATGAAATAACTATTTTAACTAATGATGCTTGTCCAAATTGTATTGAGGAACTTCAAGTGAAATCCTCTACATATGAGCTTCCAAGTGAAGATAGTCAATCTGAGCAAACTAACATATATGCTTTTTATACCGATTCTCTTGGGAATAATCCAGAGTTAAATTCATTCATAAATTTTAAACCTTGGCAGCAAGATGAAGCTGGAGATTGGATTAACACTGGCTCAATTAGCCCTGAAAATGCATTCTTTGAAAGTGGTACGGTGGCAGATTTAGATAATAATATTTTTCCCAACTCCCCATCAGATTCATCAATAGTCTTTGCAGAGGCATCATTTAATATGGAAAACTCTTCTGGATTAGTCAAAATTGTCGGAACATATCTTGAGCTAACAGATACCCTTGGGATACAAATCAATTCTACTGGAGCGTCATTTGTAGAAATAATACCCCCATTTCCTAGTCAGATTGCTGTTCAAGGAAGCCCTGATATAGAATCTACAATATTAACTGCAGAGATAAGAGATGGAAATGGTAACCTTGTTTCTGATAGCTATATAACAAGATTTACACTAGGAACTTCTGCTGTACTCGCGGGAGTTCATTTTAATGGAGAAGAAAATACAACAGATACTTTTAATTATTCATCAAATGGAAGTGCATCAGTTACATTAAATTCTGGTAATACTCCCGTTTCTGTTGGTTTGACAGTCAGTGTTTATGATTATGCAGAAATAAATTCAGTTGATGAAATTGATGAAGCGACATTGATAACCTCCGCACAAGCTGTCCCTGTTACTATAGCCTCAGGCCCACCAACATCGGGTATAATAGGCTATTCATTTTTAGAAGCTATAAATATTGGCGGTGGATTAACAGAGATGCCAGTTTCAATCGTGTTGTGGGATACATGGGCGAATCCTGTTGCAGACAGCATATCAGTTTACTTTACATTAAATCCACCGGATGCAGCTACAATTAATGCAGAAGCAAAAACTGCAAATATTAAACCTAATGGTACTCAAGATGATTCATGGCCAGGTGTTGCATGGACAACAATCATATATAATGCATCGCAATTATTCAATTTTCCTGAAATTATAGCAACGACAACAGGAAATATTTGTTCTGACAATGAATCTCCTTATGATTTATGTGTTGAAGATGGAAATGGAACTACTTGGCTAGAAGATGTAACTTTAACATATTCTAGTTTGGATAATATTGTAAGCTATCAAAATGTCTGTGTAGACTGCGGACTTACATTGGTTTCACTATCTGATACTCAACATGATTTTGAATGTAGCCCTGGAACATTTGAAGTGGATGTCAGGGCGCAACTTCTAGATTTTTATGGTGTCCCAGTAGAAGGAGCAGTTGTTGAACTTCTTTTATTGGGGACACAGGGTGGGCCAAGCATTGAAGCTATAGAGTATTTATGCTTTATGGATATGAATGGCAATGGATCTTATGATGATGGGACTGATATCGATTTAGAATTAAATGAGGAAGAGTGTGGAGAGGTAAATAATGCTATCTGGGGACAATCATTCTTTCCTGAGCCGCCATCTACAACTGTTTTAACAGATCAGTTTGGACTAAAATACTGGAGAATTACATTTTCAAGTAATGAGTGTGTTCAAACAGGAGCAAATCCAACTCAATACACTTGTTCAACCCCATCGATTCAAGCGAACCTTGTAAATCCAAATGGCGCACTAAGTGAAGAGTTAAACATAACAATTAACAGTACATGTTTTGAATAATATGAAGGATGGAAATTAAATGAGTTACAATCCACAATTTGCTAAACTAGGTGAAATTTTAGTAAATGAAAATTTTATAACTGAAGCTGAATTAGAGAAAGCTCTATCACAGCAAAAAACAAAAAAAGATAAATTAGGTAATATATTAATTGATAATGGGACTATTACTGAAGATGATTTAGTAAAAGCATTCTCTCTTCAACTTGGGAAAAAGTCAATTAGTGAAGATGAGTTACTTAAGGCTCATGAAGATGCTGTAAAATTAATTCCTGAGGATTTTGCCCGTGAAAATAATATCATCAGCTTAAAGAAAACAGATAAATCTATTTTTGTTGCGATGGAAGACCCAGATGATGTGGCGATACTGGACTCAATAAAAAAATTAACTAAATTAGATACTGAAGTATTCGTTTCAGGAAGAACTGCAATAAAAAATGCTCTGGATACCTTATATGAAAGAGTGAAAAAATCGGGTGAAGTAGAAAGTGCAATTTCAAATATAAAAGTAATCAGAGGAGATGAAGAAGATGGGGATGAACTTGATCTTGCTTCTGAAAAAGTTTCCGCAAAAGACGCTCCCTTTGTTAAGCTTGTTAATTTAATTTTAACAGAAGCGATAAAAGAAGATTCATCTGATATACATATTGAACCTGGCAGAGAAGAGGTCAATGTTAGAATCAGAATAGATGGTGTATTGTTAAAAATCATGTCACCACCAGCATCTTCATTGAATGGGATAGTTACAAGAATTAAAATTCTATCAAAATTAAATATTGCAGAACATCGTCTTCCACAGGATGGAAGAATGAAAATAAAAACAGATTCTAGAGATATTGATGTAAGGGTATCGATCCTCCCTACAGTACATGGTGAAAAAGTAGTTTTACGTTTGCTAGGAAGTGGAAAATTATCATTAAATCTATCAAACTTGGGATTCCCTGATAAAAAAATTAAGTGTTTTTAGAAAATGGATTACTCAACCCTATGGAATGATTATCATCTCTGGTCCAACTGGAAGTGGTAAATCAACTACACTTTACGCAGCACTACAAGAAATACATTCTGAAGGTATAAATATAACAACGGTAGAAGATCCCGTTGAATACCAATTAGCAGGAATTAATCAAGTACAAAAGCATGATGAAATTGGATTGAATTAATCAGCTACGCTTCGATCAATACTTAGACAAGATCCTGATGTTCTACTGAT
>CAYNPP010000046.1:0-6161 GCA_964399095.1 uncultured bacterium
AAAACTAAGATATTTATATAAAAATGCTGGAATGAAAGAAGGAAGTCGAATATACTTTGGCTCTGGATTATCTATTCCCTCAAACAATATACTTACTGAAAGTCCTTTTCTTGAAGAGGCAGAAGGTTCTCCACAAGACAATGAAGACTGGACGGGAGAACACAGACACTTCAGTCTAAGTGAAGGCGCATATAAAGCCTTATTTGAACTTCAGGTGTTTAAAAAAAGAATGTCCAATCCTGTATTCTATGGATTTGCCTGTAATGTTGATATCCCTATCAATACAAGTAAATATGGATTCAAGCCTGGTATAAGCTATAGTATAGTATCGAGCTTGGTGTATAATAGAACTGAAAAAGAAAAATTGAAGTTTCTTCCAGCAGGAATAACATATGGACTATCATTTGTAGGTACGACCTTGGCATCATGGCATGGCGAGGGAACCCCTAACTCTGAAAGCATATTGATTATTCCATCTCTTGGAGGAGTTTGGAATACATCTAAAGGGGCTCTATCGCTTAGTCTACAAAAGCCAGTATTCCTCACAGGATTTTTAGGAGATGATAACCTTTTGAACAATGAAGCTCATGCAATAGAGATTGTAATTGGATATAGACGTAATCTTGGATATAAAATTCACTGGCTGTAAATTCAGCTTTCTTATAAAGGAGACAAGTTGATTAAGAGAACACATACCTGTGGCGATTTAACGAAGAATGATGTTGGATCACACACTAGTCTAAATGGATGGATTTCTAAAAGTAGGGATCTTGGTGGACTTATTTTTATTGATTTACGGGATAGGTATGGCAAAACTCAAATTGTATTTAATGAAGATAGTCATGTAGATGCATTTAATATTGCAAAAAAATTAGGGCTTGAGGATGTAATTGGTATCAAAGGAACAGTGGTAGCGCGCCCAGTAGATGCCGTAAACAAAGAAATCTCAACTGGAGCTATAGATGTTGAAGTAAGCGAAATCATAGTATACAATGAATCTAATCCCCCACCATTTGATATCAATGACAGAAATTCTGCGATGGAAGACCATCGCCTCAAGTATAGATATCTTGAACTTAGGACGCAGGAGCTTCAGAAGAATCTTTTGTTAAGGCATAAGGCATCTCAAGCTGCTAGAAAGTATATGTCATCAGATAATTTTGTTGAAATTGAGACTCCTATACTAATGAAATCAACACCAGAGGGCGCTAGAGATTTTCTTGTCCCAAGTAGAATACACCAAGGCAAATTTTATGCACTCCCTCAGTCACCCCAAACCTATAAACAGCTATTAATGGTTTCTGGTTTTGATAGATACTTTCAAATTGTAAAGTGTTTTAGAGATGAAGATTTTAGGGCTGACAGGCAACCAGAATTCACTCAAATAGATATTGAAATGTCATTTGTAGATAGAGATGATATAATATCAATGGCTAGTGGGTTAGTGAAATACATATGGAAAGAAGCAAGTAATGTTGAACTTCCTAATGAATTTCCAGTTATAACCTATGAAGAAGCAATGAATCGTTTTGGTTCTGACAAACCTGATATGAGGTTTGGTATGGAGCTATGCGACTTTTCTGAATATGTTAGAGAATCAGAGTTCAATACTTTCAAGGAATGCCTTGAATCAGATGGAATTGTGAAGTGCGTTGTGTGTCCTAATGCATCAGGCTACAGCAGGAAGGTTATAGATGAACTAACTGACTACCTTAAAACTTACTTTAAGGCAAAGGGCCTTGCATGGATGAAGTTTAATGATGGAAAACTGGATGGGGGGATAAGCAAATTTTTTCCTGATAGTGTAAAAGATAAAATTATAAAGAATTTTTCAATTAAAGATAACTCTATAATATTTATTGTAGGTGACTCAAAAGAAATAGCCCACGCTTCACTCGGAGCACTTAGAATAAAATTAGCTGAAAGAGAAAATCTTATTGACTCTACCAAATGGGCCCCACTATGGGTGGTTGATTTTCCTCTTGTTGAATGGAATGAAGAACAGAATAGATGGGACTCTCTACATCATCCATTCACATCCCCAGATTCAAGTGACATTGATTTATTTGATTCAGATCCAGGGAAAATAAACTCCCTTGGATATGATATTGTGATGAATGGCTATGAGCTTGGCGGTGGCTCTATAAGAATCCACGATAGAGACCTCCAATCAAGGGTATTTGATTTGCTTGGGATAGATACACAGGAAGCTGAAGAAAAATTTGGTTTTCTAATGAATGCATTTAAATTTGGAGCCCCTCCTCATGGGGGTATTGCGTTTGGGCTTGATAGAATTGTTATGCTGTTAGCAGGATGCTCACAAATCAGGGATGTAATTGCATTTCCAAAAACTACTTCTGCAGCATCTTTAATGGATAACTCCCCATCAAATGTTGATAATCAGCAGCTTGATGAATTAGGGCTAACAATCAAATCAAAAAAGAAGTAATTTGTAATTATATACAATCTCTGTAATTTCTCTTCTGATGCATGTTATTTATATAGTATATTCCCTCGGTTTGATTGTAAACGCTATTTTACGCGTGAATCCCATAACATATAAATTATTAATATGAAGAAAAAAATTGATATTAGCGCAGTTGACCCCATGCTATTTGTTGGGCTAAATGATAAGAATTTAAAAGTTTTAGAAAATCATTTTAACTCAAAAATTGTTGTTAGAGGCAATAATATGAACTTGGAAGGGGATAAAGAAGAACTAAAGCACATAGCTTTAGTAGTTCAGCATATGCTAACCATCATTAATAAACAAGGATCACTGAGTCTTAATGATGTCAAGGAAATAATCTCTTACGATGAATCAAACTTTCCGAATGTAGAAGATGGACAGAATCCCATTATTCTGCATTCTCACGGTGGCCCTATTTTTGCAAAGACTAAAGGTCAAATTAAATATTTAGAAGAAGTATTGAATAACGATATAGTGTTTGCTGTTGGGCCAGCTGGAACAGGAAAAACTTATCAGGCGGTTGCAAGCTCTGTCGCTGCGTTAAAGAAAAAAGAAGTTGATAAAATTGTAATAACGAGACCTGCAGTAGAGGCGGGTGAGAGGCTTGGGTTTCTTCCTGGAGATTTAAGGGAAAAGATTGATCCATACTTGACTCCAATTTATGATGCATTGCGATACATGCTTCCAAAAGATAAGCTAAAACTATATCTAGATACAGGTATTATAGAAATCGCTCCCCTAGCGTATATGAGGGGAAGGACACTTCACAATTCTTTTATGATTCTTGATGAAGCTCAAAATGCAACAAAAATCCAAATGAAAATGTTTCTCACTAGGTTGGGTGTTACTTCAAAGGCTATTATTACTGGTGATATAACTCAAATTGATTTACCCCCATCTGATAAATCAGGATTAATTGATGCCGTAAATATATTAAAGGGATTAAAAGGAATATCTTTTGTTGAATTTTCTTCATCTGATGTTGTTCGACACTCCTTGGTTAAAAAAATAATTTCAGCTTACTCAAAAAATGATAAAAAGGAGAAAGTATAATGTCTAGTGTTATAGTTTCTTTCGCAAGAACTCCAATTGGATCTTTTATGGGAGCACTAAGTAATGTTTCAGCCTCAAAATTGGGAGCTATTTCCATAAAGGGCGCAATAGAAAGGAGTGGAATTAACTCTGATATGGTTAATCAGGTTATTATGGGAAATGTATTATCTGCTGGAATTGGACAGGCACCAGCAAGGCAAGCAGCTATCTTTGCAGATATGCCTAGTTCAGTAGACTGCTTAACAATTAATAAAATGTGTGGATCTGGGCTACAGGCTATAATGCTTGCAGATCAAATTATAACTAACGATTCTAACAAAATTATTGTTGCTGGGGGGATGGAGAACATGAGCCAATCTCCGCACTATCTTTTAAATTCAAGACTAGGCAATAGATTGGGTGATGGAAAGTTAATTGATGGAATGATTGTAGATGGTCTGTGGGATGTTTATTCTGATAAGCATATGGGTAGCTGCGCTGAAATGTGCGCTGAAAAATATAGTATTTCGAGAGAGGAGCAGGATGATTTTGCAATTGATTCTTATAAGAAATCACAAAAGGCAATTAAAGAAAATATTTTTTTAGATGAGATTATCCCAGTGGAAGTATTAAAAAAGAATGGTTCAATTCTAGTTAGTGAAGATGAGGAACCGGCAAAAGTATCGTTTGAAAAATTAAAAAAATTAAAAACAGTATTCAAGAAAGATGGGAGTATTACCCCAGGGAATGCAAGTACCATTAATGATGGCGCAGCTTCATGTGTCATCATGTCATCAGAGAGAGCAAATGAATTAGGATTAAAACCTATTGCTGAGATTTTGGGGCATTGTTCTTTCTCTCATAATCCAGAGTGGTTTACCACGGCACCGGTCTCTTCAACAAATAAGTTGCTAAACAGTCTAAGTATGGAAGTCTCCGATGTAGATATTTTTGAGATAAATGAAGCTTTTGCAGTGGTGGCCTTGGCCGCCATTAAAAATCTTGGGCTTGACAAGGAAAAGGTAAATATTTTTGGTGGAGCGGTATCAATGGGACATCCAATAGGAGCATCTGGTTCAAGAATATTATGTACGCTACTAAATGCACTAAATAAAAGAAAAAAAGATATTGGATTGGCATCAATATGTATTGGCGGAGGCGAGGCCTCATCAATACTAGTTAAAAGGTGTAATCAGTGAAAATAGGTGTTATTGGCTCAGGAACAATGGGTAATGGTATTTCTCATTCATTTGCAATGCATGATTTTAGTGTAATAATGTATGATATAAATGCAAAGATGTTAAATAAGGGAATATCTACAATAAAAAATAATTTAGATAGGCAGCTTACGAAAAATAAAATTACTAAAGAAATCAGCGAATCAACAATTGGAAATATTATAACGACAACAGAAATAGAAAATTTATCAGATAGGGATTTAGTGATTGAAGCTGCAACGGAAAATATTGATATAAAGTTGTCAATTTTTAGGGAGCTTGATAGCTTACTTTCCCCGCATTCTATATTAGCTTCCAACACTTCTTCTATATCTATAAATAAATTAGCTGATGTTACAAAGCACCCAGAGAACGTGATTGGAATGCATTTCATGAACCCTGTTCCTATTATGAAGCTTGTTGAGGTAATTAAAACTAAAAGGACTTCATCCAAAACTCTTGAAACAATTTTAGAAACTTCAAAAAAACTAAATAAATTTCCTGTTGAATGCCTAGATTCACCAGGATTTGTATCAAATAGAATTTTGATGCCGATGATTAATGAAGCGGTTTACACATTAATGGAGGGTGTCGCAACTAAAGAGGCAATTGATGATATTATGAAACTTGGGATGGGACATCCAATGGGCCCACTCACATTAGCAGACTTGATTGGAATTGATGTATGTCTATCCATATTGTATGTTTTAAAGGAAGGCTTTAATGGTGACCCTAAATATGAACCTTGTCCATTATTGATAGAGATGTGTGATAGTGGGAAACTTGGCAGAAAAACCGGAGAGGGATTTTATAAATATTAGTATGAACTTCAAATTAACACCAGAACAAGAATTAATAAGAAAAACAGCAAGAGATTTTGCAAGAGATGAGTTACTGGATTCATGTATAGAGAGAGATGAAAAGAAAATTTGGCCAGCAAATCAAATATCAAAAATGGCTGAGCTCGGTTTTATGGGCATGATGGTCAGTGAAAAGTGGGAA
Source organism: uncultured bacterium (assembly GCA_964399095.1). Taxonomy (GTDB): domain Bacteria; phylum Fidelibacterota; class Marinisomatia; order SCGC-AAA003-L08; family D37C17; genus TMED161. The sequence continues at coordinate 5,722 of CAYNPP010000046.1, forward strand.
GGATCAAACTTAGATACGGTTAGCTATTGCATTGCAATGGAAGAGATTTCCAAGGTTGATGCCTCTGCAGGTGTGGTGATGTCAGTAAATAATTCTCTTGTTTGCTATTTAATCGAAAAATATGCAAGTAATTATATAAAATCAGAGTATCTCACAAAACTGGCAAAGGGTAGCAAACTGGGTGCGTTTTCTCTATCTGAACCGCAGTCAGGATCTGATGCATCAAACATGAAAACATATGCTACCCTAACTGATGATTCATACATTATTAATGGAACAAAAAATTGGGTTACCAACGGAATAAACTGTGATTATGTATTGTTATTTGCTTTAACAGAAAAAGATGTTGGGCACAAGGGTATATCCTGCTTTATTGTTGAAAAAGGATTAGATGGATTTAAATGTGGTAAGCCAGAAGAAAAATTAGGGATAAGGTCTTC